>CAYMBK010000150.1:0-7314 GCA_964388645.1 uncultured Planctomycetia bacterium
TATCAGCTCTTTTCTCTCTTTTGGCATAAGGGTGTTAAAAAATATCGCGATATCGTAGTGAGAAATCTTGCCCTCCTGCTTAACGGCATGCTCCCGTACGACCACTCCGTCAAGGTCCATGGTCAGCAACCCTGAGCCCGAGTTTAGATCAGGAAACGATAGAGTGATCTTCACCCGCGTCATAACCGGTATTTTCTTATCCACTTTACAATAGACTCCCGATGCGCTGACGTCAAGGCTTTGGGTTATAGCGCTATGGCCGGGGCCGGAAAGTTTGATGGATATATCCTTGTCTTTCAATCGCGGGTGTTTGCGCCTCTCAACTCTTCCAGACATCTTGCCCTCCTGTTTTTCAGTTAAATTATTCCCCTCTACGGGTTTGAACGTACGCATGTTGCGGCGCGCCGGAACATGTCAATTGCTTTTCATGCGGTCCGCCGTCTTTCCGATACGCTTAGCCCGGAGGCCATCCTAAACCCCTGCCACCCAAAAGATGGAAATGCAAGTGGAACACCTCCTGCCCTCCGTCACGATTGCAATTGGCCACAACCCTGTATCCGGAATCGCCTATTCCAAGACGGCCGGCCACATCGCTGATGACCCTTAGCATACGCCCGGCGAGCTGATCGTCATCTGGGTCCAGATCGTTTAGGGTCGAAATATGTTTTTTTGGTATAAACAATATGTGCACCGGCGCTTTAGCGTTCAGATCTCTGAAAGCCATGACCTCGGAGTCCTCATACAACACCTCGGCAGGTATTTCTTTTCGCGCTATTTTACAAAACACACAATCGTCCGCCATGGAGCACATTATACCACCCCTGTGTGATTTTTCAATTAAATCCCTGACAAGGTAGTGTCAGTTATATCGCTTCCTCATCGCCAAACCGTTTGTATTATTGGGCTACTGGGGGTTTTATCGTCGCTTCGCTGCCCCAAATGCCCAGCGAAAGTACCCGCAACATGTTCCACTGTCCAAGACAACAACAAGTCTCAGTTTCTTCCCATGTTCTCAAGAAACTCTTTATTGGTCTTCGACTTATGGATGCGGTCGATAAGAAGCTCCATAGATTCCACGGAATCAAGATCACTGAGCGCTTTACGCATTAACCATATTTTCTTCAGTTCATCTTCATCCACAAGAAGGTCCTCTTTCCTGGTATTAGAACGTTTGATGTCTATGGCAGGATATATCCTTCTCTGGAAAAGATTACGGTCGAGCTGTATCTCCATGTTGCCCGTACCTTTAAATTCCTCAAAGATAACCTCGTCCATACGGCTGCCGGTATCAACCAACGCCGTAGCTATTATCGTTAGGCTTCCCCCTTCCTCCACATTCCTTGCTGCACCGAAAAACCTTTTCGGTTTGTGAAGGGCGTTAGAATCCACGCCTCCGGAAAGTATTTTGCCGGAATGCGGCACAGTGGAATTGTAAGCCCTGGCGAGCCTGGTTATTGAATCTAAAAGGATAACAACGTCATATTTGTGCTCTACCAGACGTTTTGCCTTGTGAAGCACCATCTCCGCTACCTGAACATGCCGCTGAGCCTGTTCGTCGAAAGTTGACGCTACCACTTCGGCGTCGACCGACCTCTGCATGTCGGTCACCTCCTCGGGACGTTCGTCAACCAGCAGGATTATAAGCTTCGCGTCGGGATAGTTCTTGCTTATACTGTTCGCGAACTTCTGAAGAAAGACGGTCTTTCCGCTGTAGGGCTGTGCCACTATCATTCCTCTCTGCCCCTTGCCGACAGGTGTAAGCAAGTCCATTATTCTCATGGACACCTCGTCCGGTGCGGTTTCAAGAACAAATCTGTCGTTGGGATAAAGCGGAGTAAGATTCTCAAAAAGTATCCTGTTCTTCGCTATCTCGGGATTCTCAAAATTAACGGCTTCCACTTTCAACAGCGCGAAATACCTTTCCCCCTCCTTGGGCGGACGTATCTGGCCACTGACCGTATCTCCCGTTTTCAGGTTAAATCTACGTATTTGCGAGGGAGAAACATAAATGTCGTCAGGACATGGAAGATAGTTATAGTCGGGGCTCCTCAAAAACCCGAAACCGTCGTCTAGAACCTCAAGAACTCCTTCTCCGTAGGCAAACCCGTCCTTTTCCACCTTTGCCTGAAGAATGCTGAATATCAGATCGTGTTTCTTAAGGCCGCTTATGCCCTCGATATTCAGACTCTTAGCAAGATCCGTAAGCTCGGATATACGCATATTCTTTAATTGCACGATGTCGAGCTCCTGCCCCTTTTTCTTTACTTCTTTTGCCATGCCAGTTTTACTCCTTCTTTAATTTTTTCATTTTCTCCGTCGTTAATTATCACGTAATCCGCCATCCTGATCTTTTTTTCAATGGGGATCTGTATATCCAATATTTTTCTAGCCCTTTCTTCGGGCATCCCTCTCGAAACAGCTCTCTTCAAGCAAATATCCCGGCCTGCGGCAACAACTACCACCGTATCGACTTCTTCCGCAAGCCCGCTTTCAAAAAGAAGAGGAGCGTCTATTACCACAACGTCTCCGGAAGCCTCAATGACCGCCCGTCTTATGGCCGCTATGATCGCCGGATGCGTTATCCGGCATAAATTCCGAAGTTTCCCTCCGTCCGAGAAAACCACTTCCGCCAGCTTCTCCCGGTCGACTTTTCCGCTGTTCATTACCCCGGGCCCGAAGGCTTTCTCTATATTTTCTTTCACTTCTTTGTCGTTTTTCAGTATCTCATGGGCAATAGCGTCCGCGTCTATCTTCACCGCTCCCAACGCGGCAAATTCCATGGCGGCGGTTGTCTTTCCCGAAGCCAGAGAACCGGTTATCCCTATGACCCTTTTTTTTATGTCCATACTTTTCGTATAAGGCCTTTTACTTTGCTCTGGCTGAGCGCTAAAGCTCAACTTCTTCCATGTCACGCCAATTTGGGCCGAATTCAACATTGACTTCAAGCGGGACCATTAGATCAACAACGCCCTCCATTATGGCTTTTATATCCGTTGCCGCGGATGTTACGTCAATTGAAGGCACATCAAAAACAAGTTCGTCATGCACCTGTATTATCATGTCTGCCTCTTTATCCTGAAAATGCCCGGCGCATTTTATCATAGCCATTTTAATTATGTCGGCGGCGGTGCCCTGCACGGCTGTGTTGACAGCCGCCCTTTGCGCGAATGACTTCACCCTTTCGTTGGCACTGCTTATGCCCGGAAGATATCTTCGGCGGTTAAAAAGGGTGAGCACATATCCGTCTTTTCTGGTTTTCTCAATTGTTCTGTCGATGAATTTCTTTACTCCCCGATACCGGTCAAAATAGGCACTGATAAATTCCCCCGCTTTTTCATGCGATATGCCGAGCGCCGCGGCAAGCCCGTAAGAACCCATCCCGTAGATGATGCCGAAATTCACGGTTTTCGCTGACGACCTCATTTCATCGGTGACATCCTGCTCCTCGCAGCCGAAAATACGCGCCGCCGTAAAAACATGAACATCCGACTTTTCCCTGAAAGCCGTCAAAAGGCCCTCGTCTTCGGACAAATGAGCGAGTACCCTGAGCTCTACCTGTGAATAATCAGCGGCCACAAGCATGCCGCCTTTTCTCCGGGAGCGGAAAGCGCCCCTTATCTCTCTGCCAACCTCCGTCTTTACGGGAATGTTCTGCAGGTTCGGCTCACTTGACGAGAGCCTTCCCGTGGCCGTCACTGCCTGGTTGAATTTAGCGTGAAGAACACCGTCGCCGATGTCGGCAAAGGCAAGTATCGAGTCGTAATATCCCGTCTTTAACTTGCTTAAACGCCGGTATTCCAGGATCGTTGCCGGCAGCTCATGCAGCGAAGAAAGTTTTTTAAGAGCGCTCTCGTCCGTCGACATCCCGGTTTTGATCTTTTTCCCGCGCGGCAACCCGAGCTTATCGTAGAGAACGACCTGTATCTGCTTCGGCGAATTCATGTTGAATTTTTCCCCGGCCAGCTCATAGGCCCGGAGCTCCGCGTCTCGTAACCCTGCCTCGATCTTCTCGGCCCCCCTCTTAAGCATGGCGATATCTATCCCGACACCCGCGCTCTCCATGTCATATAAAACGTTAACAAGCGGCATTTCCACTTCCGAAAACAATTTTTCAAGCTTTCGATCTTCAAGTTCTTTCTTGAGCGCCTTATACAAAAGAAAAGCGGCATCGCACATACGGCAGAACTTAGGGATATCTTTCGGCTCGTCATCTTCCATGAACTGGAAGCCTTTGGTCTCTTTTCCGGGGCCTGAGAGTACACTTCCGGGAATATCGTAATTCCTGCGAGCCGCTATATCATCAAGCGCATAGCCCGGGTAAGACGGGTCTACAAGATAATCGGCTACCATTATGTCAAAAAACGGCTGTTTTAGCTGTATTCCCATTTCGTCTAAAATGCGCATCTCGCTCTTGATGTCATGGGCTATCTTGACCACCCCGGATAGTTCCGCGGCCTTTTTCAAAAAATCAGCGGCGGCGAGGCGAATATCTGCGCCTTTCTTGAGATCAACGTAATGGACCTCTGATGCCGCAAAACACACCGCGTAAGCGTCTGCTTTGCTGTCCAGCTTCAGGGACATCCTGCCGGCTTTTTTAACCGAGGCGAACAACCCTTCAAGTTCTTTCTCCGACGACACGAACTCCACACTTACGGCATCCTTCTTCGGAGGATCCATTTCCCGGAGCAGTTTCGTAAATTCCATTTCACGGAATATTTCTCTTAATGCGCCGTTATCCGGATCTTCCCTGCTATCGAGAATACCGGCGCCGTCAACAGGAACGTCCGCGGCCAAGACCACCAGAGACCTGCTCAGAACGGCCATGTCTTTTTCCTTCTTCAGCTTTTCCCTGACCGAGGCCGGAGTGACATTTTCAATATCCCTGTAGATCGCCCCCAGATCCCCGTATTGATTTATGAGATCCCGAGCCGTAACTTTTCCTATACCCCTGACCCCTGGGACATTATCGCTACTATCGCCCATAAGAGCCAGAAGGTCAGCCATCTGAGAGGGATATACCCCGAATTTTTCGCGCACTCCGCTGACATCGTATATCGTATCTCCCGAAGGCTTCGGTGAAAGCACCCTGACATCCTCATCGACAAGCTGAAAAAGATCTTTGTCGCCCGTTACTATCGTCACGTCAAACCCTTTCTTCCTGGCTTTGCGCGTAAGCGTCGCTATAACATCATCGGCCTCATAACCCTGCCGCTCAAAAACCGGGATCCGGTAAGCTTTGATCACATCTTTTATTTTTTCCATCTGTAAAGACAGCTCGTCGGGCATCGGGGGCCTGTTTTCCTTGTAGCTCTCATACTTTTCATGCCTGGCCGTCTTCCCCGGAAGATCAAAAACAGCTGCCATACTCCCGGGGCTATGCTCTTTGATGATCTTCCTTATCATGCTGATAACGCCGTAAACGGCGTTGGTCGGCAGGCCCTTAGAAGTGGATAGCCGCGGGATAGCATAAAAAGCCCTGTAGCACAAGGAATTACCGTCGATAAGAAAAAGGTTGTGTCGTTGTCTTTTCATTCTTAAGGTTCGCACGCGGATTGAGTTCTGCACCGAGAAAACCAAAGGATGGCATCTAATCCCTCAAAATACTTCACCGACTGAATTGTTCCAACAAGGCATGATAAACGGTAAGCGTCTAAATTATACCCCGCCCTTTAAAATTGTCAAGAAAATCCGTCCTTGCGGCACGCGCTGCCTTATCCCATAAAGATCACGGCCAGCAATATCCCGGCTATTGCCGCCGACAATATATAGAAGTCATTGAAGTAGAAAAAGTCCATGGCCGTATCCAGAAAAGTGTTGCCCCTCTCCACGGCCGGACGTAAGCCTGGTTTAGCGGCATCCCGGGGATCCTTCGTTTTCCCCGGGTCTTTTATGCGAGTATCGATCTCGCGGCGCATAGCGTCTATCTGTTCTTTGCGAAACCGCAAAAGCTCTCCTCCTATTCTGTAGGCAGGAACCACCTTTTCGTCAACAAGGCTCGTCAACTTCTCTTCCGAGACCCTCAAATATTCGGAGAGCTCCCTAAGCGTCATTAATTTTTCCGGCATATCACACCTTTACTTTACCTTCCGAGATCCACTGGTCGACCTTATTTCTCTCGAATATCCATTCCCCGCCTTCCTTCGTCCCGGGCAAAAGCCCGGTAGAAGCCCACTCATTTATCTTACCCAGATCGACCTCAAGGTACTTGGCCAGCTGACTTATGTTAAGCCAATCTCCCCGCGTTCCAGACCCTTCTTTAGAAAACCCCGGCATATGCACCCGCCCAGAGATAAACGCCCCCTCTGAAACGGACAATTTGGGAGTCTCAACGTCTCCCGTAACCCTTGCCGTAGATTCAAGCTTAAGAAGCACCGTCGCCTTTACGTTCCCGTCTATAACGCCCGCTACCGAAACCGTCTCGCCGGTTATATTCGCTTTCACATCCGCCTTATCTCCTACCATCAATTTACCCTTGATATCCAGCGTCCCCTCGAACTTCCCGTTTATCCGTAAATTAACAGGATCGTCGAACCTGAGCGTTCCCTGCATACTGGCGTTCACGTCCAATACTTTCTCTTCAGCCTGCGGTATTACCTCGTTCTTCCTTTTCATATGTACCTCCTGTTTTTACTATATGTCAGAGTTCCGCGAAATATACTTTTATTCCGTCCATTCCATTCTGAGAGTCCCCCCTCGCGGTCATCGCGAGCAGCGGACTAATTGAGTTACGAGCGATCCCGACGCACATGATCATCCATGAGACAACTTCGGCTGTATACTGATCCTTCCGAAATCCTGAGGCCTGTATGCCCTAAAAACAAAGGGCTTAGGGCTTTTTTCTCCCAAGCAATGACCTGGAACCGCTATTTCACATAACTCTATGCTATATGCTTTTCCCCCGTGGCGATCATAGGCAGTAAGAACCCGACCTTATTCCTTCTCCGGATCATATGCCTTTTCATCTTTACGCGCTTCAAACCCCGTCTTGCCCGTCTTTCTCTCGAACTGCTCTTCCAGCCGTGAAAGCACGAGAACGGCCAGCACAATTCCCGTAGTAGCAACGGCCGCCCAGTACATTCCCGCTCCCACTGACAAGCCGATCGACGCCACCACCCACACGCTTGCCGCCGTGGTAAGGCCCTTTATGGACTCTCCGTACCTTATTATGGCGCCCGCGCCCAAAAAACCTATGCCGGTAACAACACCCGCCGCTATGCGCGAAGGATCCGCGTCTCCCGCACCCGAATACGAAAACGCCACAGACACGGACGTTAACATGAAAAGTGTGGATCCGATACACACCAGAATATGAGT
>CAYMBK010000151.1:0-3720 GCA_964388645.1 uncultured Planctomycetia bacterium
ATCTATCGCCGTCCGAATCATAGTGAGTTTCGGTGTACTCGGGTGGCTTTTCTGGATAATGAGGAATAACATAAAGGAGATAGGTGTTATTCTGCTTTCGGGAGACCCGCTGCATATGGCCGTGGCAGCTTTTTTTGTCTTTCTTATGGTGGCCTTGCTCGCAATGCGGCTCAAAGTGGTCTTTCACGGCGAAAATCTTTTTATTTCATTGAAAGAGGCGTTCGAGCTTACCTGTGCCGGATTTTTCTTTAATAATTTTATGCCCACGGCCGTAGGGGGGGATATAATAAAAGCGCATTACGCTGCCCATTTTAATAAGCAAAGGCTGAAATCCTATGCCAGCGTTTTTATGGACAGAATAATCGGAATGCTGGCCATATTGCTTATAGCCGCCGTGGCTCTTGTTATCGATAGGGGGAGGTTTGATTCTCCGGTGATAAGGCCGGTCGTTCTTTCGTTCTTAGCGCTGGGCGTATGCGGTTTTATTCTTGTGACCAATAGGTCTATTGCGCGGAAAATGGAAAAAACATTCAAAAATTTCAGGATGAAGGGTTTGGGTGATAGCCTCAACAAGGTGTATTCGATCATACATGATTATCGTAACAGGCCGGATGTCGTCGTAAGGTCGATGCTGCTTTCTGTGGCAGTACAGGTGATATATTGCCTCGCGGTTTATTTTCTGTTCCTTTCCATGGGGGTTACCGTGGGATTGAACAGCGTTTTGCTTATTATCCCGGTTGTGGTGATAATAAGCATGCTTCCTTCAATAGGGGGCTTAGGCGTCAGGGAGTCCGCCATGGTAGCGTTCTTTTCCGTGGTAGCCGGGAAAGAGATCTCTTTTGCCGTGAGTTTGCTTGCTTTAGCGGCTAATCTTCTTGTTAGTGTGGCCGGCGGGATCGTTTACATGGGGTGGAGTTTTAAACCGGACCTGGCGGATCAAAAAATTTAGTGACAATGACGCGCGGGGTATTTGCTCTCCCCGTAAAGCTTAATGATGGGATATCTTTTAAACTTGTATTTCACTGCCTTTGATGGGATATGTGGTGATCATTCGATAAAGGGCTTGAGCATCGCGAGGTTCAGGGGGATAGTTCTTTTTCACTACGGAAGGTACATTACTCCGGTCTTTTAGTGTTAAAACGGGAGGAATATGATGGTAAGGATACTTGTGATAAACGGACCTAATCTGGATATTCTGGGAAAAAGGGAAGCGGACATATATGGGAATGTGACAATGGACGAGATAAATGAAGAACTTGAGAGATTATCGGCTGTAAAAGGAAATTCGATAGAGTTCTTTCAGTCTAATCACGAGGGGGATATAGTAGAGAAGATAACGCATACCGAGGCCGATGGCATGCTGATAAATCCGGCGGCATACACACACACCAGCGTAGCTATACGTGACGCGTTAAGCTCCCTGGATATCCCCGTGGTGGAGGTGCATCTTTCCAACATATACGCCAGGGAAGAATTCCGTCACAAATCTCTTATCGCTCCCGTGGTAACCGGGCAGATCAGCGGGTTAGGAAAGCGCGGCTATTTTCTGGCTCTGGATGCGCTTATGGAGCTCGTTAATGAGAAATGATCTTAGTGTTCCCGGCGTTCTGAAAGAACTGCAGAAACGTATCCCGCCCGGCGGGGCTTTTGTCCTGACATCTTCTTCCGACATACGATATGTTTCGAGGTTCTACGTGCAGGGAGAAATACTGGTGGTTCCCAAAAAAGGCCGCCCAGTCTGTTTTGTGGACGCTATGAACGGGCCTCTAGCCGAAAAGCGCCTGATGTCCGGAGGCATACGAGTTGTTCCCGGCAAGGATCGCTTGGCAGATCACGTAGCCGAGAGCCTCAACAGTAAAGATATAGAGGCATTATTCGTCGATACGGGAAATATTCCGGCAGGAGAATATCTTCGTGTGACACGGAAGATAAATCGTGGCAAGGTTAATCCCGGACCCGGGACAAACTATGTGAGGATCGTTCTGGATGGGATGAGAGCCGTAAAGGGTCCCGATGAGATATCTCTCTTGCGGTTTGCGGCCCGGGAAACGATAAAAATATGGAAGAAGGCAAGCCGCAGGATCCGTCCCGGAATGACGGAGATCGAAATAGCGCGGATGGTCGATGTTCTGATCCTCGAAGCCGGGTATGAAAATTCCTTCCCCACCATAGCGGCAGCCGGCGGCAATTCGGCCTATCCGCATGCTATCCCTACAAACAAAAGATTGGGGAAAAGAGAACATGTGGTAGTTGATTTCGGTATACGTCATAAATTATACTGTTCCGACTTGACAAGGATATGGGGCGAATGTAGAATAAACGGACAAATCAGGAGCTTTTTAAAAAAGGTCAGAGAAGTCCAGAAGGAAGCTATCAACTGTGTCGGCCCAGGGGTTTCCATAAGGGGAACGGCTGAAAAGATGAACGGCCTTTTGGCCGCAAGCGGTTTCGGCAAATTTATAATGCACGGCATGGGGCATGGGATAGGGCTGGACGTGCATGAGAGGCCCCATTTTGGCATATCTTCCGGGGGAAAGTTCGAGAAAGGGATGGTAATAACAGTCGAGCCGGGGCTCTATGACGTCGGGAAAGGCGGAGTGCGCGTAGAGGATATGGTCCTGGTCACGAGGGAGGGAAGCGAGGTGCTTACGATATGATCAAAGCGGTAAACCTAAGGCAAGGTGCCGTTGTGATATACAACGGCCAGCTTCATGAGGTGGTAGAAGCCCAGCATTATAAGCCGGGAAAAGGCGGAGCCTTTGTCAGATCTAAGCTCAGGAATCTGAGTACGGGCTCGATAATATCGGAAACCCTAAGGCCCGACGAGGTTTTTGAGGATGCTTTCATTGAGCAGAAACTTATGCAGTATCTATACAAGGATGCCCAGGGATATTGTTTTATGGACGAGGACACTTACGAACAGGTACATGTAAGCGAAGAAGCTGCGTCTTCCGCGGCGGAGTATTTAAAAGAAAATATGGTAGTGACAATGCGTTTTCACGATGGGAAGATACTCGGGATAGAGCCTCCTATCCATGTTGTTCTCAGGATAGACCAGACCGATCCCGGGTTCAAAGGCGATACGGTTTCAGGCGCCACCAAACCCGCTACACTGGAAACGGGGAAAGTGGTAAAAGTCCCTCTTTTTGTAGAGTCCGGGCAATCGGTTAAGATAGATACCAGGACCGGAGAGTATATTGAAAGAGCGTAGATCTTATAAAGAGAAGGCCAAAGAGGGAAGTAAAGGTTTTCTAAAAGAGAACACCATAACTAAGGGGAACTATATGAGCATCAAAAAGATCAAGGAACTGGTAGACCTCATGAAAGATAATGACCTTATCGAAGTTGAACTAGAACAGGAGGGGCTGAAAGTGAAACTTGTCAAGAACCGCGATGGGGGAGTAGAGCGGTTGGAAGTTCAGCCGAAGACGGTGCTCCATGCCGCGCCTGCCGGCGAGAGTGAGGCTTCACAGCAAAGCCAGTCGAATAAAAATCTTAAGGAGATAACTTCTCCCATGGTGGGAACATTTTACATGGCTTCTTCTCCTGAAGCCGAACCCTATGTTAATGTCGGAGATACCATACAGAAAGGCGACGTTATATGCATAATAGAAGCTATGAAGCTCATGAACGAGGTCAAGGCTGAATTCGGGGGTCGAATAGTTGAAATACTGGTGGAAAACGCCGAATCTGTAGAATTCGGGCAGGCCATATATCTGG
>CAYMBK010000152.1:0-5118 GCA_964388645.1 uncultured Planctomycetia bacterium
GTATTTTGAGAGATCAGATACTTAAGGCGGCAGCAAGACAGTTTATTGAGGGTGACGTTCAGCACTGGTGGCACGAACCCACGGGTGCCGGAGTAAGAACACGCTTTTCAGATGATTTTCTCTGGTTGCCGCTGGCCGTCTCCAGGTATGTGAAATCCACGGGAGACAGGTCGATACTCGACGAAGATATATATTTTCTGCGAGGGCGTTCCGTAGGCCCGGAGGAAGACGCCTACTACGACAGGCCATCCAGGTCCGAGGAAAAAGAGAGCCTTTATGAACATTGCGTAAGGGCGCTAAAAAAAGGTTTCACTTCGGGGCCTCACGGCCTGCCTTTAATGGGCACCGGAGATTGGAATGACGGCATGAACCGTGTGGGCGCCGGAGGGAAAGGCGAAAGTGTCTGGCTGGCATTTTTTGTCCATTACGTTATTTCTGAGTTTACTTTGCTGGCATCGGAACGCGGTGACGAGGAATTTATAAAACAGTGTTCAGGTGTAAAAGAAAGGCTTTCCGGGAACATCGAAAAACATTGCTGGGACGGGAAATGGTACCTCAGGGCTTTTTTCGACAACGGTGAACCTCTTGGTTCGGCCAGTAGCGAAGAGTGCAACATTGATTCCCTGCCCCAAAGCTGGGCTGTATTTTCCTCGGCGGGAGAAAACAAGCGCGCGCGCCTGGCGATGGATCAGGTTTATACGCGTTTGGTCAGGCAAAGAGATTCGCTGATACAGCTTTTTGATCCTCCTTTTGATAAAACACCTTCCGATCCCGGATATATCAAGGGTTACCCTCCGGGAATAAGAGAGAACGGAGGGCAGTACACACATGCGGCCGTGTGGGTGGCGATGGCTTTTGCGGCCATGGGTGAAAATGAAAAGGCCTGGGAGCTTTTCAGGATGCTCAGCCCGATAGAGCATTCTTCGGACGATAGATCCGCGGAGATCTACAAGGCAGAGCCTTATGTAATGCCCGCTGATGTGTATTCGCACGGTGACTATAGAGGCCGCGCAGGGTGGACATGGTATACGGGTTCCGCCGGGTGGATGTACAGGTTTATCGTAGAAGACCTTCTCGGCATAGTTCTTGACGGGGATAAGCTTAAAATAGAGCCGTGTATCCCGAGGGAGTGGAACGGATTTCTAGTGCATTACAGGTTCCGGGAAACAGTTTATCACATTAAGTTCAATAGAACGGGGCCGGGGTGTAACGTGAATAATGTTATGCTGGACGGCATCGTTCAGGAGGATAAACGGGTTCCTCTTACGGATGATCATTTGGAACACGATGTGCTCATAGACCTGGGAGGCGAGAGCTCATAGAGAGTTTTCGGGTTTATCGGCTTGCATGAGATAGGTTCTTTAACCTGAGCGGAACGTTATATACAGCGATATACGGCACTATGCGGCTTCTGGTGATCCGGCGGGTTGTGAAGAGAAGCCGGAGGAGGGATATCCGGGACCTTTAAGAGGCTAAAAGCAGTTTGCATATTGACATGATGTCGATATAACAGTAATATAGCTGCGCCAAATACTATGTAAATCTGGTAACGCTCAGAAGAAAAGGCGGTATAAATGAGTCCAATATTGATGTTCGCCGTTATTATGTTCATACTGCTTTTGGCGCCCGTTCTTTCGGGAAAAATGAAACTTCCCGGCATAGTAGGGCTCATAATAGCGGGGGTTGTAGCCGGCCCTCACGCTACCGGCATACTGAAGCCTGAAGGCGCGATGGAACTTTTTTCTCAGGTGGGCCTTGTCTACATAATGTTCCTTGCCGGGCTGGAGATAAACCTTCATCAGTTCAGCCGACAAAAAAAATACAGCCTTGTTTTCGGTTCGTTAACATTTTTTATACCTATGGCCGTCGGGACGCTCGGTGCGCGTTACATGTTGTCTTTTTTCTGGCCGGCCGCCATACTGCTGGCCAGTATGTTCGCCTCGCATACGCTTATATCTTTTCCCATAACCAGCAGGCTCGGTATAAACCGGAACAAGTCGGTCGTAGCTACCGTGGGAGGGACGATCTTTACGGATACGGCCGCTCTTCTTATTCTTGCCCTGATAGCGGAATCAACAACAAATCAGCTCACGGCGTCTTTTTGGGGCCGCCAGGTTCTTTTGCTTGCGGCGCTTGTCTGGTTTTCTTTGTGGCTGCTGCCCCGCATCGCCTCTTTCTTTTTTCAAATACTTTCCCCTGACGGGGGAGGGGAATTCATTATGACCCTGGCCTTGGTGTTCCTGACGGCCCATTTGGCCCATTTGGCGAGGGTGGAGCCGATAATAGGCGCTTTTTTCGCGGGCCTTGCGTTAAGCCGGATAATCTCGGAACAAAGCCCGCTTATGAACCGTCTGGAATTTGTGGGGCATGTGCTTTTTATCCCGTTCTTTCTTATTTCCGTCGGTATGCTCGTGAATCTGCGGGTTCTTTTTTCCGACCTGGATGCCTGGACTGTGGCGGCTTTTATGGTCGTTGTGGCGATCATATGCAAATACGCGGCTGCGCATATTTTCGCTAAAATAATGGGCTTTTCCAGAGACGAAGGCGGCTTGATATTCGGACTTAGCGTCAATCAGGCAGCGGCCACGCTTGCTGCCGTTATAGTAGGTCTCAGAATAGGGATATTCAACGAAGCGGTGCTTAACGGAACCATTCTCATGATACTGGTAACTTGTATAGTGGGGCCGATGTTCACGGAGAAATACGGCCGGAAAGTCGCCCGGGTGCACGTAAGGCCGCCAAAGCATAAGACAAGGGGAGATGAGCGGATAATGGTATGCGTCAGCCGTGAAGATTCTGTGGATTGTCTGACCGACGTCGCTATGAAGCTTCGCAGCGAAGCGTCGGAAGAGCCGATATTCCCGCTTTATGTTGTGCAGGACGGTGAAGATGTGGACAGCAGGATAGCTTTAGGAGAGAATGTGCTTACAAAGACGGTAGCGCGAATGGTGGCCGCCGATTTCCCGGTGTCTCCCATAAGCCGTATCGATGTAAACATTTCCGGCGGAATTTTGCATGCCGTCAAGGAATGGAGAATAGACACTCTTATTCTGGGATCGATACGGCATGAGGCTAATTTTCGGACCATTCTATTCGGTGTTTACGATAAGATACGTGAAGAGAGCCGCCAGTTGATGCTTGTATGCAATATGGCACATCCTCTTAACCTGGACAAAAGGCTGATCTTGGCTATACCGCAGATGATGGAAAGCCAGGCCGGGTTTGACAGGGCTTTTGAGGCGGTGAAAGATCTGGCGGCCGGAAACAAGATGGAATTTGTGGTCGCGGCATCTGAAGAAACGGGAGAATATATCCGGAATGTTTTTAAAAAGGAACTTTCTGACCTGAACCTGTCTTTCGTCGATCTTCCTGCTTGGAAAGGCCTGCAGCAGCTTCTGGAAAAAGAAAAGGTAAAAGATGGGGACACCATTGTTCTTATGTCGGCAAGAAAAGGAAGGCTGGCCTGGCAACCCTCTACCGATAAGGTGTACCACTCGATCGAAAAGAAATTCAGGGAAAACAGTATTATTATGGTCCATCCGTCAGATGACGAAGTCCGGGATGATCCGGCTAATAGCTGTCCGGTGGTCGGAAGCCCGACCGGGGTTATGACGCATCCGCTTTTAAGCGTCCCGGCAACGGAGATGGAAGATACGCCGCCTGAAGAAGCGATCAAGATCCTTCTGGGGTCATATTTTTCGCCAAGTTCGGGAAAAGTAACGGAGATAATGAAAAAACTTATACCGCTTGATCCCGTGGAACTCGCCCCGGAAATCGCTTTGTTCCATACACACACAGGAGGGATAGAGCAGCCTGTTGTGCTTTTAGGACGGAGTGCCGCAGGGTTCGCTTTTCCGGGTATGGAACACAAGGTAAGATCGGTTTTTGTTCTGATAAGCCCTAATGACCAGACGGCCGCGCATCTTCAGACTTTGGCAAAGATAGCGCAAATGGCGCGGAGTTGTTTTTGATAAAGATCGCGCATGAAACGGCCAAAGTACGGATTTTCTGCTATTGATAAAGAGAGGACATAGAGATGAAAATACTAAAGGGAACATCAGCAGCTTCCGGTATAGCCAGGGGTATTTGCTGCCTTTATAGCGAGAGAACGGAAGAAAATGTTCCTCACTATTCTATATCCCGTGATGACGTGAATGGGGAAATAGGGCGGCTGGGTCAGGCCTATGAAAAAGCCGGTGAAAAGATGAAAGAGCTTAATTCAGCGTCCGTTAAAATGTTCGGTAAAGAAGGCGGGGAGATCTTTGATGTTCATGGCTTGATACTTGAGGATAGTTCCATCAGAAAGGCCGCGGAAGACCGGATAAGGCAAAAATTGAATAACGCGGAACATGCCGTTTACGATGTTTTCAGCGAGCATGCCTCAAAATTAAAAAGCGGAAGATCGCGTTTTGACGAAATAGCCCAGGACGTAATAGCCGTGAGAGACAGGCTTATCTCTTCTTTCGGGGAGTTTTCAGGAGGGTTTGAATGCCCGATGCCTCAGAAACAGGCTATAGTTGTCGTTGCTAAAAGGCTGACCCCCGCTATGGTCCTTGGCATGCCGCGTGAACACGTTCTGGCGTTCGTTACGGAAGAGGGCGGGGTTACTACCCATGCAACGATACTCGCCAGGAATTTCGGGGTTCCCATAGTTTTTAACGTGGAAACGGAAGGCAATATAAACTGCGGAGACAGCGTTATCGTTGACGGGTCCGGCGGGAAGGTTATTTTGTTTCCTGACGCGAAGACGGCGAGCTATTACGATGCCAAAATAAAGAAGATCAGGCAGAGAAAGGCGGTATGCCTTGTGAAAAAGCATGAACCGGCAAAAACCGGCCATGGGCGCAGGATAAAACTTAAGTGCAACATCAGCACCCCCAACGAATTGGAGATTTTAAGCACGGTCAATTATGACGGTGTCGGCCTCTTACGTTCAGAGTTCATGTTTTCCTCCCGGAACTCAGCTCCTGAGGAAGATGAATGGGCTAACATATATTCCGAGGCTCTCAGCAGGGCCGGCAAGAAAAGCGTGACGGTCCGTCTGATCGATATCGGGGGAGACAAACTGCCGGGCTATATGGTTTTACCTCCTCAGGAAAACCCGGATCTTGGCATAAG
>CAYMBK010000153.1:0-4440 GCA_964388645.1 uncultured Planctomycetia bacterium
GGCTCTCGCGAGCCCGAGTATTGTTCCCGTAAGCATGCCCGGAATAGCGTAGGGAAGAACGTTGGTTTTTATAGCCGTCCACTTTGTAGCTCCGAGAGCCAGAGACCCGTCTCTGTAAGATTGCGGGACATTCTTAAGGGCCTCTTCGCTTGCCGTTATGGTCCAAGGTAAGGTCATAAGGCCCAGGGTCATTCCGGCCGAGAGAATGGATGTGCCTAAATGCGCCATGTTGACAAAAACAACTACACCGAAAAGCCCGTAAACTATTGAAGGGACCCCCGACAGGTTCCTTATTGACATTCGTATAAACCGTGTGATCGCGCCGTCAGTGGCGTATTCATTGAGATACACGGCGCATCCCACCCCCAGAGGAACAGACAATACTGCGGTTATGACCGTTACAAAAAAAGTTCCCACTATCGCCGGAAATATCCCCCCTTCGGTCATTCCCATAGAAGGAGTTCCGGTAAGGAATTCCCAGGAGATCTTGGATGACCCTTTAGAAACTATATCGTAAAGTATAACAGCGAGTATCCCCACAACAACACACGCGCATAAATTCAGCAGAATAAACCCTAATCTTTCCTGTATTTTTTTAATGTTCATCTTACCTTAACCTGATATTTTTTCAGCACCGCGTCCGCTGTCATATTAATAAAGAATGTGATAACAAAAAGCACCAGCCCTATGGCAAAAAGAGCGTAATAATGTGTCGTGTTGTAGGGAACCTCCCCGAGCTCTATAGCTATTGTCGCGGTCATGGTCCTTACTGAGCTAAAAAAGCTAGACGGCATGGCCGGAGCGCAGCCCGTCGCCATTAAAACCGTCATCGTCTCGCCTACGGCCCTTCCCATCCCGAGCATACAGGAAGCGAATATCCCCGAAACCGCCGCCGGTATTTTTACCCTTATTACGGTCTGCCACCGCGTGGCGCCAAGAGCGTACGACGCTTCAGTAAAAGAACGGGGCACGCTGTTAAGCGCGTCTTCCGAGATGCTTATGATAGTTGGAAGCGCCATAACGGCGAGCAGAAGCGAACCGTTCAGGGCGTTAAGCCCGTTCGGCAGCTTGAAGATCCTGGCGATAAAAGGCCCTACCAGGACTATGCCCAAAAACCCGATCACAACGGAAGGTATCCCCGCAAGTATTTCGATAACCGGTTTGGCTACCTCCCTTACTTTAGGGGAAGCAACGTCCGTAAGATACGCGGCGGTACCTATCCCCAGGGGGACAGCGATCAAAAGAGCTCCAACGGTGACCATAAAGGAGCTGACTATCATCGATACTATTCCGTAGGACGGAGTATAATAAGAAGTAGGGTTCCACCTTACGGAAGTGAGGAACTCTCGTATGCTTATCTCCTGAAAAGCGGGGATCGACGTGTAAATGAGTATCGCGAATATCCCGCAAAGAACAGCCACTACCAACAGTCCGTTAAAAAGAAAGAGGCCGTGAATGATATTTTCCTTTATTCTTGACATGTCACCCACGGCCTCCCTGTACCTGCGAGCTCTCCGGTCCTTACAATCCCGCGTTCTGGGAATTATACTCCACGTACTCTTCCGGCACGGAGATAAACCCCATTTCTTCAACTATTTTCTGCCCTTCAGGACTTAACTCGAACTTCATAAACTCACGTACCGCTCCGGACGGCTTACCATCGGTGTACTGGTTCAATGTCCTTAGTATCGGGTACTTGCCGCTCGCTACCTCCTGGGTGTTGAACGGGTCGGAATAAACCGCGCCTTCTCTCATGGCAACCTTTACTACGTTCAGGCCGCTCGCGTTTTTCGCGTGACCCAGCCCGATGTAGCCTATACCTGTTCGATCGGCCTTTATCGCCTCCACTATCTGGCTGTTACCGTTCATTCTGTTCATCTTATCCGAATAGTCGCCTTTGAGAATGGCATCCATAAAGAACGAGAAAGTCCCCGAGTTAGACTGCCTTCCGTAAAGGGTTATGGGCGCGTCTTGCCCCCCCACATCTTTCCAGTTGGTTATCTCTCCCTTGAAAATAGATCCCAGCTGCCCGGCAGTCAGTTTATCCACTTTGTTATTGCCGTTGACCACTACCGTTATGCAGTCTAGGCCTACCACCGTACGCACGGGTTCGATCCCGTTTTTTTTAGCCGCCATCATCTCTTTGGCCTTGATATCCCTGGACGCGTTAGCTATATCACAAGTTCTGTTCATTATGGCCGCTATGCCCGTACCCGAACCTCCGCCTGTAACGGCCAGATACTGTCCGGGGTTATTCTGCATATAAACCTCGGCAAGCCGCTGCACAAGGTTTACCAGCGTATCCGACCCTTTTACTTGCAGCATTTCCCGCGCGTCGGCTGAACAAGCCACCGAGAGCGAAAGCGCTCCGACAATGACGCTTTTTGCGATTTTTCTTAACATGATCCCTCCTAATTGTTTTAATTATCCCGCGTTTAAATAACACATCTGTTACAGTATTGTTACGATCGTGTGAACTTAAAACTTTGTCTCTATGTCGAACATCACTATGTTATACGGCTCGTCGTAGCTGTTCGTAAGGCCCTTGTTGATGGATATAGGCTGGGAATAGTAGTAGCTTATGCCCGCCACAAGGTTCTTCATGAGCCCGTACTTAAAGCTGCCCACAAATCCTTCTCCTCCGGTCCCGCCGCCGCTGGGGCGACCCTGAGTGGTGAATCCCATAAAATCTGAATCCGGAAGAAAGTCCGGCACGGCATCTCTCATGATGGATCTGTATTCTCCCTTCAGCTTCCACTTCCCGGTATCATTCACCTTTTTGTCCCCTATATATCCCCCTAGATGCCAGGCAAAATTATTTTTAGGGGCGTCGGCATTCCATATGAAATCGCCGAAGAGCCCGTGGCCCAGATGAAAGTTCCCTATCTGCTTGCTGTCATACTTGAAAAGAATATCGACAAGGTTGAAGTCATACCTGTAAGTGTTGCCGTATCTGCCTCCCCAAACTGTATTGGTAGTCGCGGATCTCGCGTCTCTTCCCCAGTCCTGGTTGGTACCTGCGTGAGCAAAGTCATGATAGGCCACGCTCAGATCCGCCGTAGCTCCCCAATCCTTTACCACATCCGCCTTAAAGCCTCCCTGTATAGACCAAAGAAGCGGATCCCGCTGTGAAGTCGATATTTCGCTGACCCAGAACATTCCTCCGTTCGCGTATAGACTAAAAGGTATTTCACCCAGCTCGAATTTGGGAGAAGAGTACTTTACTCCCATCCCGCCCGGGTTTATGTCGCCGTCCCAAAGTATCGAGGACATCGATATGGGATTCTTGAATTTTCCCAGATACAGGTCTCCCTTCCCTATCTCTTTTGGCAACGCCGGAGTCCAGTTGATATAATACTGGTCGAGGCGAAAATCATAGGAATCAAGATTGTCTAAAGTCTGATTGGTTGACCTCGGATCGGCACTCCCGGTTACCGCGAGAATACCGGCCTTTATCTGGTCATTGACCTTTCCTTCCACTCCCAAACGCGCCCGAACTCTTTGCCTTATGCGCTGATGGGCCGGGCCAAACCCTTTGCCCCATTCCTCTTGGGTTCTGAACCTGACGTCTCCTTTTATCTTCACTTTGTCAGTCCAGGACGGGACTATCATCTTTTTGGTTTCGATCATTTCTTTTGCCGCCTCTTCTTTCGCCTGCGACATAAGGATCTGGCCCTCATACGCTGTAAGTATCCCCTTTTCAACCAGCTTATCCACTAACACCTGCATTTCGCCGGCATAAAGCAGCGGAGCGCTTATTATAAGGAACGCGGCAACCGCTATAACCTTGATCATCGCTTTTTTCATTTTTTTCCCTCCTCTTTTTCAATTTGAATTCTTTCCGTAATATAGAGCGTTTTATCCTTTATATTCTCCAACAAAACCCTATCCCGCATCGGAACAGGGAATTTTTGCCCGTAGATGCGTCTTCATATGTTCCCTCTTCGAAGTGTTCCAATGAGCTGTCCTCATATTCTATCTCCGGCCACGTTTCACCTCCTTCACCGGAATTTTTTTTGTCATTGTTTCGAGGGCCTGAAAGCCCCTCCGTGAATTTCACGCAGAACCTGAAATATAAAATGCCGAGAACCGCGAAACCCGCTAAAACTAACACCGCCGCAAGTATTTCCATGTGTCCCCTCCTTTTATCCCATGTCAAAACACAACTGAATTGTAATCTTCCCGTGTTGAGGGATTCTTGCGGAAAAGTGAACTATATGTGAATTGAATTTACCCTGTTTCCTGCGATATCGGGAGGAGGCAGAGCGGAATAAGCTGGAAATCCGACAGGCCCATAGCCTGCCGGGGATCACTTCAGATCGCAATATTCAATTCGGGATACGATTGACAAACATACGGAATGTTTCTTTAGATGCTCTTCTGATATTTTTCGGGATCGTACATCTCCCGATCAAAAGTGAAAGGTCAACCCGCGGATGG
>CAYMBK010000154.1:0-7136 GCA_964388645.1 uncultured Planctomycetia bacterium
TCAGTTAATGCCCCAAAAAAAGGGGCAAAAAAACCCCCCCACAGGCGGCCCCGCCATAGAAAGGGCGGGAGACTTGATAGGGATACTTACCAATCTTTCCAGCGGCGATGTTCTTTTTATAGACGAAATACACAGGCTTTCTAAAGTCGTTGAGGAATTTATTTATCCGGCCATGGAGAATTTTCAGATAGATTTTCTGGTTGATAAGGGGCCGTATGCCAAGACGATAAAGTTCAATCTGAAAAGGTTTACCCTTATAGGCGCGACGACACGTTCGGGCCTTTTAAGCTCTCCCCTTAGAGACAGGTTCGGGATGTTCTTTCATATGGAATTCTATTCCCTGGAAGATCTTGAGAAGATAATTAAAAGGTCGGCAGGGCTTTTGGGGATCTTCATAGATGACGGAGGGGCTTCCGAGATAGCCGTTCGTTCCAGAGGGACCCCGAGGATAGCCAACCGCCTTTTGAGACGGGTGAGGGATTGGGTAGAGGTCAGGGCAGACGGCAGAATAACCCGTGAAGGCGCTTCCAGGGCTCTTGCCGAACATGGCATAGATAAGAGCGGGCTCGACAGGATAGATAGAAGGCTGATCGATGTTATGTACCGTGTATACAAAGGCGGCCCGGTAGGGATAGAAGCCCTGGCGTCATCTCTTAACGAGGAGACGGACACCATAGAGGATGTTGTGGAACCATATCTTCTGAATATCGGCTTTTTAAGACGGACGCCCAGGGGAAGGGAACTTACCGAAAAGGCTCTGGGCTTTATCGGAAAAAAAGATGTAACTGAAAAAGGCCTTTTTGGATAGGCCTTCCCGCTCAAAGGATCTTTCTGAAACCGCGCTCTCTTTGATCTGCCCTGAGAAAATAAAATGACGAAAAACGTATTGTCAGTTTCGGGTATTATTTTGCTGGCGGGGTTTGCCTTAGTTGTCTTTTTTCTGCTGCCTTTTGAAAAACAACGTGATCAATACGGCGGCCTTACCGTACGCGTCAGCATCGCTCGCGACTTTGATTCTGCCTACATTTCTTCCGACGCCCTGTGCGATGTTATAAAGCCCTCTACAGGGGAGGTGCTCCTAAGGTCCCTTGACCTCAGTAATGGCGCTAAGGTTAATGTCAGAGATGGGCGTATCCGGATCGAGGGCGCGGGCCTTGAAGAGAGTTCTTTGCGCGTATTCCCGCAGAAAGACACGGGATTTAGTTTTGACGGGAAGGAGTACTGGGGCGTACTTGATATCTCTGCCGGCGGAGATCGTTCACGGGCGATAAACAGGGTCGAATTGGAGGATTATCTGAAAGGTGTCGTTCCCCGGGAAGTTTATCATTTCTGGCCTATGTCTGTTCTTAAGGCGCAGGCCGTCGCGTCGAGAAGTTATGCCGTGTTCGAATCTATCCGGAGAAGGAAAAGGGAATATGACCTGACATCCGATACTTTCACTCAGGTCTATGGCGGGAAAAGCGCGGAAAGGCCCAGAACTACGAATGCTGTCATTTTGACACGCGGCGAAGTGCTCAAGTTCGACGGTAAGCTCATAGCGGGATATTTCCACTCGTCTTGCGGAGGGCATACCGCCGATGTTTCAAAGGGGTGGGGCGGACAGTACTCGGAACATTTCAAAGGCGTGAGGTCGCCCTATTGCCGGTGGTCGCCTCCTTTCAGATGGAAAGCCAGGATAACCACGGCCGCGATAATTGAAAAACTTAATGCTTCCGGGTATGGGTTTGGCAGTATAGACGACATAAAACACGGGAGGAGGGATAATTCTTCACGGCTTGAGTGTGTAAGAATAAGATCAAGGAACAAGTGGTTCGAGATCCCGATAAGGGATTTTATGAGTTCTATCGGCAGGGCCAGTATCAGAAGTTCGAATTTCAGAGTGAGGAAATATCCTAGGTTCTATGATTTTGACGGTTACGGGTGGGGGCATGGCGTGGGCATGTGCCAGTGGTGCTCCTTTGGCTTGTCACTAAGAAGGTGGAGCTACGAGAGGATCTTAGAGCATTTCTACCCCGGGGCGAAAGTTTCAGATATCGGAAAGTGGCAGGCGGCAGGAAGATAGAAAGATGACACGCGGGCATCGGGATATTTTCCTTGAAGGCCGGCAGCCTTTGTCTGTTGCGGGTCTTTGCTTGAGATGATATAATCTTTTCTGGATCACCCGGGCATATATAATTTTGTGCCGGGGGAGGAATGCCGTGCCGGCGGAAGCGGAAAAAGTGACACATTAGGCAAATGGGAGAGGCATGAAAGCACTAGTAAGCGGAGGAGCCGGCTTCATAGGGAGTCATCTTGTAGAGGCGCTTCTTGAAGACGGGTACAGGGTTACTGTAGTTGATAATTTTTCTACGGGAAGGCCTGAAAATCTGCGTGAGTTTGGCGATAATGGGGGACTCAACGTAGTAAATGCCGATATAACCGACTTTGAGGCTATCGCTCCGTACTTTGAAGGCCAGGATTGTGTTTTTCATCTGGCGGCACTGGCGGACATAGTACCTTCTGTGGAAAACCCTCTCATTTACCACAGATCCAATGTTGACGGTACTGTCAACATGCTGGAACTCTGCCGACTAAAAGGAATTAAAAGGTTTGTTTATGCCGCGTCTTCTTCCTGTTACGGGGACGATCCGGAAGTTCCGACAAAAGAGACCAGCCCGGTCTCCCCGAGGTATCCCTACGCTCTGACCAAATACGTCGGAGAACAGTATGTTCTGCACTGGGGAAGACTGTACGATATGGAAGTCGTGTCTTTGAGGCTGTTTAACGTTTATGGCCCGAAATCCAGGACCTCCGGGACATACGGCGCGGTACTGGGAGTTTTTCTCGCGCAAAAATTAGCCGGAAAACCTTTTACGATAGTCGGGGATGGCAGGCAGAAAAGAGATTTCGTTTTTGTGAAAGATGTAGCCGGGGCTTTTAAAATGGCCGCGGAATCCGGAGCCAGAGACGAGGTTTTTAATGTCGGCACGGGGAATCCGGTTACGGTCAACGAATTAGCTGAGGCGCTGGGCGGAGACAAGGTCCACATCCCCAAACGTCCCGGAGAGCCGGATCGTACACATGCCGAGATATCCAAGATCAAAGAAGTGATAGGGTGGGAGCCGAAGACATCGTTCAGGGAAGGAATATCCCGGTGTTTAGATCAGATATCATACTGGGAGAACGCTCCCGTTTGGACCCCTGAGTCCATAGAAGAAAGCACACGTAGCTGGTTCAGATATCTTGCTGGCCGGAAGGGATGACAAAATGGCGGGAAATAAAGGCACACCAGGCAAAATAAAGGGTTTTGACACGCTTGTTTCTACCGTAAGGGAGATCAAGTCCAGAGGTAAGCGCATAATACTCTGCCACGGCGTGTTCGATCTGTTGCATCCGGGGCACATAAGGCATCTGGAGGACGCCAGAAAGCAGGGTGACGTTCTTGTGGTGACGCTTACAAAAGACAAAATGGTGAAAAAAGGTCCCGGAAGGCCCGTTTTCAACCAGAGGCTGAGGGCGGAATCGGTAGCGGCGCTGGCTTGTGTGGATCATGTGGCTTTGAACGAATGGCCGACGGCGGTGGAGACGATCAAAAGGTTAAAGCCTGATCTTTATGTGAAAGGCGGAGAGTATTCGAAACATGAGGATGACCTTACCGGCAAGATATGCGACGAAGAAGAAGCGGTGAAGTCTATAGGAGGGAATGTCTACTTTACTGACGATATTACTTTTAGTTCTACGGCGCTGCTTAATTCACATTTCAATGTATTTCCGGACGAAGCCGAAAAATTCCTGAATAAGTTCAAAAAGAAATATCGTTCCGAGGACATAATAGCCGGCTTAAAAAAGCTGAAAGGCCTTTCCGTGCTCATTATCGGCGACGCTATCATAGATTCGTACTGTTACTGTGCCGGTATGGGTAAACCTTCAAAAGATAACATTGTGGCTACGAGGTATCTGTATGAGGAGCAGTTCGCCGGAGGCACCCTGGCGGTGGCAAACCATGTGGCAGGGTTTTGCGATAATGTGAGTTTGGTTTCTCTGGTGGGCGGAGAGAAAGAAAGTCTCAGTTTTATAAAGAGCAAGCTCCGCAAGAACATAAAGCACAAATTTTTCGTTAAAAAGGATATGACGACGATAGTGAAGAAACGTTTTCTTGATCCAGCGTTCCTCTCAAAAATGTTCGAGCTATGTTATATGGATGATTTTGTGCTGGACAGAACGATCGAGAAGAAGGTTCTGGAATATCTTTCAGCGGAGATAAGAAAATACGATCTTGTGATAGTATCGGACTTCGGGCATGGATTTATGAGCCCCGGAATGATAAAATTTATTTCGAAAAAAGCCAGGTTTTTGGCCGTAAATACACAGACCAACAGCGCTAATACGGGTTTCAACCTTATAACCAAGTATCCGAGAGCGGATTATATCTGCATAGACGAGCCTGAGATCCGCATAGCGATGCAGGATAAGTTCTCGGTCCTGGAGAGCATTATCCCCGCGCTGGCGAAGAAGGTCCCGGCAGGCACGATAGCCGTTACCAGGGGGCACAAGGGGTCGCTTTTTTATGCCCGCGAAAAAGATTTTTTCAGCATCCCGGTTTTCTCAAAGGAGATAGTGGACAGAATAGGTGCCGGAGACGCCTGCCTTGCGATCACGGCGCCTGCTATAGCCGCCGGATCGTCGGTGGAAGAAATAGGTTTCATTTGCAACGCTGTCGGCGCACTCGCGGTACTGATCGTCGGCAACAGAAATCCGGTTGAACCGGTAGCGTTGTACAAATTTATAGTTACGCTTCTAAAATAGCGTTATTTTACAAAAGAGAGGCTTATGGGAGTTATAGAATACGCCGGATCGGTGAAAGAAAGAATCAGCTGCATGAAAGTTTTCGACGAGCAGGGCCAGATCCTTCCGACAGACGCGGCATTAGACGTAATAATAAGCGATCTCATACTTTTGCGCCGCGGCAAAGGTAAGGTAATGTTCATAGGCAACGGCGGCAGCGCGGCCATAGCGAGCCATATGGCCGTGGATTTCTGGAAGAACGCTAAGGTCAGGGCGGTTAGTTTCAACGACCCGTCACAGATTACGTGCCTTTCCAACGACAACGGGTACGAGAATGTTTTTTCACTTCCCGTAGATGCGTTCGCTGAAGAAGGTGATATTCTTGTGGCTATAAGCAGTTCCGGATCGTCGTCCAACATTCTTAATGCCGCGGCCTCGGCGAGAAAGCGGAAATGCCGGATATTCACTCTTTCCGGGTTCAAAGAAGACAATCCCCTCAGGAAAAAGGGAGACATAAACATCTACGTGGGGGACATGTCATATGGCATCGTCGAGACCGCTCACGCTATGGTATGCCATTATTTCCTTGATAGCGTCCTGAAGAGGCAACGGGATGTTTAGGTGTTGTTCTCTTCGACCCGCTAAACGTTTTTATTTTATTATTTTTGTCTGTTTGGCTGCCCTGGCTGCCAATATAGGGGCTTTTAGTTCCGTAATACGGCAGCCTTTTAACCTGGACGAGGTCGAAGAAGCGACCATGGGAAGGAAGTTCGGCCTTATAGGGCCGGCGGCCTTTCTTGATGTTCCCGGAGGGGGCGAACAGATAAGCCATCCTCTTTTGTACACCTTCTCACACGCCCTTGTTCAGCGTATTTTCGGGCCGGGAGAGATACCTCTTCGTGTTTATGGCGTTGTTCACTATCTAATATCGTTTTTGCTTGTCATCTTGATAGCCAGGAAGCTTATCGGGACGGGGACTCCCGGCGGGCGTTTAGGAATAGCCCTCAGCGGGATGCTGTTCATATCCAACCCTCTTCTTTTACAGCACTCGGTGATAGTTAACGCGGATAACAATATCCTTACGACACTGATGTTGCTGTTCATGTACTTCTTTGTGTCATACGAGGACACCGATATGTCTTGCAGGAGGTCTCTGGCGGTTAGAGGCATAAAGCTGGGCGTTCTTTTCGCTTTGTGTTTATGGGCAAAACTCTTGGCTCCTTTGCTTATGGCGGCAGGGATCGTATTCGCGCGCGTTTTGAACAGGCAGAACGAGAAGACCATAGCCGATATCATAGGGATAGCGATCTTCGGCACGGCTCTTTTCTGGTGTACATGGTATCTCTACTGCGCGGCTACGGGAACGGATGTGATGTCATTTATACACTTTACACTCCTCGGGAAGGGCAGGATAGCGTTCTCGCCGAGGAACATGGACATTATCCGCAGGACTTTTTTAGCGTCGTTCAGGTGGCCGGTATATTGGGTATCGGCGCCTTTTTTTGTCCTGGTGGCTGCTATATGCGTAAAGAGGGCGTGGGATTTTATAAAAAAAAGAAAACTGTCGGCAGCGGATATGATCCTGACGGCTTCGGTTTTTATATGGGTGCCGTTCCAGTTTTTCCGGCCAAGCATGGACATGATGAAATATCAGTATCCGGCTTATCCGTTTCTCTTTATCGTCATCGGGTATGCTGCCTCAAAAGCGGTCAATATGGCAGGAGAAAAGAGCATATTGTTTTTCGGAAGGGCTTCGGCCTGTATAACGGTAATATGGGTGTTAACGCTCTATCATTACTATAGGCTCGGGGATTACATACTTGCGCTCTGGCGGCCTATGCATTCTTTCCTTAACGGGCATTTTCTGGTATATTATTACCTTCCTTTGGGTGTAGCGACGGCTCTGGTTTTTATGGCGGCCGGCAGGGGCAAGAAGGGCGCGAATGTTTTTCTGGCACTTGTGTTTTTGGTTATGGCTATAAATTCGGCACTTCTTATAAATCAGGCCGCGGCCGATTATATCACCGCCGAGGTCTATCAGAATTACGGGGAAAGCGGGTTCAGGGAAACCGTAGCTTATCTTAAGGGAAGAATAAGCCCCGGAATGACCGTAGCGTCCAGATGGGACGTGGCGTATTATCTTAGAAAAGAGGGGGCAAGCCCGGAGAGTTTTATGGACAGCATGATCTTAATGCAGGCGTTCCCCACGGGCAGGCTCAGGGGCTTACTTACGCAGCGGGAACTCACATATGTTGTTCTAGATCAGGTGTTTTCACCGTTGCGGTTCGGGCAGGAGAGGATAGCTATATTGTCCCAGTATTTCGTGCTCGAGAAAAAGGTAGGAAGCTTTTACGTGTTCCGAAAAAAATAGA
>CAYMBK010000155.1:0-4344 GCA_964388645.1 uncultured Planctomycetia bacterium
ACTTTTATCGATCGCGAAAGCACTGGATCCTGTAAGCAAGTTCCGTATGGTATCCCCCGAACAGATCTCTTCCTGTTCCGCCTTCTTACACATATCCGCGACCTTGACCCTTGCCTGACCGAAAGAATCAAAAAGATTGATCGCAGTATCCTCATCAAACTTTTTCTCGAAATCAGCCAAAAACTCAAACCTTAAACTTTCAGGGATAAGGCGCGCAAGAAATGGCTTGAATTTTACAGTATTACGCGCCTTCTCATTGCTTATCGTCACGCTTCCCGGCTGTCCCTGCAAAGTTATATGCTGATCCAGCCAGGCCGCCCACTTGTAACTTCCCGCGGCCATTTCCCCGCCTTTCTTAAAGTCTTTGGTTCCTTTGCGCCAGTGATGCACAACCACGATGGATATGCCGTACCTGGCTATCAGAGTATTCAGATAAGAGGTCAGCCGTTGGACTTCCTGCTTGTCGTTTTCATTACCCGACCAGGCATTGCTTAGAGGATCAATTATCAGCACATTAATACCAAAATCGGATATCCAGCCTTCAATAGTTTCCTGGAACCTTTTCTCAAGAAAATCGGCATCCGGAATAAACTTAACAAACAGATCTCCCGCATTTTCATATTCTCCTGCAAATAAAGTTTTTAGCCGCTGAAACAGCGCCGACCTGCCCATTTCAAGATCCAGATAAAGAACTTTTGCAGCTTTAACGGTGAATCTGTCCAAGAATGTGGCCTGACTTGTAACCATAGTTAACGCCAGATTTTGAACGAACAGAGATTTCCCAATGTTTGTCTGTGCCGAAACCATTGTCTTTCCCTGTTTCTGGATCAGTCCTTCCACATAATACTCAACCGGAGGTATGTCCTGCCTGACGAACTCGGGTAGCGGAACCGGCGGCAACTGCGGGATATCGTGGTTAATCTCGGAGACTATCTCCTGAGCATTATCTACATAACATTCAAATTCCGACGGAGATAGGTTCTGAAGCTGGTCGTCAGCTCCCTTGCCGAAGGAAGGATCAAGGTTAATCACCTTAACCACGGCTCCAAGCTCATCAAGCGCCTTGGCAAGCTGTTCTTCTGCCTTCCTCACATGTTCGTTAAAATATTTGTCGCTATCGAAAATAATGTAGCACTCGCGCCCTTTCAGATTCATCTGCGTTATTCTTTCAGCCAGATGCCCCTTTGATTTCCACCCCCATACTCCTGGAATACCGATCGTTGCATACCCGGCCTGTTCTAACGCAAGACACTTTTTCTCCCCTTCAGTGAAGTAATAAGGTCGTGAAATATCCTCATGCGCGCCTTCCGCAAGGTTCGTTACAAATACTTCCTGCGATGTTCCCTTGGGAGCAAGGTATTTTTGTTTTTGATTAACCGGAAGGTCCGGCTTAAATTTAACAAAGGAGGAGTTTGGATACCTAATTATCCATCCTGCGCTGGGGGCAAGAAAACCTAATGTTTCTGTAGCTTCATCCCTGCTGACGGAACAAAACTCATATTTCCCGATAGTTTCGTCTTTGAGGCCTGATTCCCTAAGATCTTCAATATGCTTCAACCCTAGTTTCAAGTTTGTTGTTTTTAGTATGTCCATTCTCTCCTCCTACTCTTTCGATATGGACGGCTTTCGTCCGGCCGTTATAGTCCATACCATACTCAAACTCCACTACAATATTTTCCCGCGGTATAAAATCCCTGCAGTCGTTCACATGAAAGAACACTTCCCGGTTGTCGTCTCTATCAAACAAAAAGCCGAAATGTTTCTTTGTGCTGTACCACTTGATATATCCTTTCCGTTTATCCATAAAACCCACCTTAAATGATAAAAAAACCTATCCCCCCTCGGCTGAGGATTGATAGATTTTGCACGATCTCCCGGACAAATTTTGTCCGCTTCGTGTCCACTTCGTGTCCACTTTTTTTCTTGAAAGATATAATGGTGAAATAAAATGAAAGAGGATGAAAACAAAAAATCCGCTCTAAATACCACCTTGAAGGGCACTTAGAGCGGATTTCGTTGATTTGTAAGTAGTTACGATATTTGCTAAATCTATGGCGGAGAGGCAGGGATTCGAACCCTGGGTACATTGCTGCACACTAGTTCTCCAAACTAGCGCCTTCGACCGCTCGGCCACCTCTCCGCGAAAATAGAATATCTATTGTTTTTCCGTGCCGTTGAAACTCGCTACGGCGTCAAGCTCAGTATCGTAGACCTCAAAGATCCTGTCAAGCTGGGTTATCTCGAATATGCCGGCAGCCTCGTCAGAAAGGCCGCTTATCTTTACATGGCCTTCCCTTTTCCGGACCTCCTTGGAAAAGAACACTATTAATGCTATGGCCAGTGAAGAGAGAAAACCTATCCTTGAAAGGTCTATGACAAATTCTTTTTCACCCTTTTCAAGAAGCCCCCCCAGTGCGTCCTTTATTTCCTTCCGCTGATCGAGAGCTATCTCGTTGAAACAGAACCTTGCGACATTTACACCTTTTATTTTCTCTATTACTACCGGCGGCTGCATGGGGTGTCTCCTTTTGCTTGATATTTTTTCCGATTTACCCGAGCATTTTATCATTTTTTCCCGGCAAGGTATAGTCCCCGGCCTTTGTTTTACAGAACAGTTTTCTTCTATCTGCGGCGGCGCGGCACGCCGGCCTTTTTGTACCTGCGGGAGCTGAACACTTTCTGCGGTTTGGCGAAGCTCTCGATAGGTAACTCGGGATGCTCGGATATCGGTATAGCTGTCCTTATTATCTCCTCTATTTCTTTTACCTCGTTACGCTGTTCGGGCGTGGCGAAAGATATGGCGTGACCTGTATGGGTCGCGCGGCCCGTGCGCCCTATGCGGTGCACATAATTGCCGGCGTCATCCGGCAGGTCATAATTTACAACAAGTTCTATGCCCGTTACATCGATGCCTCTGGCGGCGATATCCGTTGCCACAAGTATCCTGTAAGCGCCTGACTTGAATCCTTCAAGCGCCTGACGCCGCTGCCCGAGCGTTCTGTCCGAATGTATTTCCGCGGATTTGTGGCCCATTCCTTTTATGGACTTGTTAACCCTGGTCGCCCCCCGTCTGGTGCGGGAAAAAATAAGCACCGACCCGCGATACTGATCAAGTATCTTGCGGAGTATTTTGTTTTTTGACTCCCTTTTAACTATAAAAAGCTCCTGGGTAACTTTTTCGGCGGTCGTGCCTGACGGCGCTATCTCCAGATGCACAGGGAGCTTCATGTTGGTCGAGGCTATCTTAACTATCGAAGGGGGTATGGTGGCCGAAAAAAGCATGGTCTGCCTTCTTTTGGGGACCGACCGAAGTACCCTGTCTATCTGAGGAGCAAAACCCATATCAAGCATACGATCGGCCTCGTCGAGAACAAGTATCCGCACATCCGACAGGTTCAGGGTCTTCTGCTCCAGGTGGTCTATAAGCCTGCCGGGCGTGGCGACTATAATACTGGGATTCTTCCGGATAGAAGTGAGCTGTCCTTTCATGGGCGCCCCCCCTATAAGGACCGCTGTCTTAAGACCAAAGGGCTGGGCTATTGAGCGCAGGCTCTCATCAACCTGTATAGCCAGTTCTCTGGTGGGGGCGAGAATAAGCGCTTTGCCTTTTTTCTGAGCAAGGTCCTGGACTATCGGTATGCCGAAGGCAAGCGTCTTGCCCGTTCCTGTCTGAGCTATGCCGATTATGTCCTCGCCCTCTATAGCGTGAGGTATCGCTTTGTACTGTATAGGAGTAGGCGTTTTAAACCGCATCCTGTCGAGTGTCTTGAGTATCCCGGGCGCTATCCCGAGCGAACAAAAATCCATATTCTGCTGATGCATGTGTTATTTCCTCCTAAATATTAGAGATCTTTTTCTTTATCGAAGGTATAAGATAAGGTGAAACGCTTAAAACCCTTACTCCTGCATTTATTAGCGGCTTTGTCCACCGTATATCGCCGGCTATCTCTCCGCATACGCCGCATTCTATGCCATGTTCCCCGGCTCGCTTTACTATCTTCCTTATATACTTTACGGCTATGCCGGCCCCGTGTTCATAGTATTCGGCCACGCTCGGATTATCTCTGCCGGCCGCCACGGAGTATTGTATAAGATCATTGGTCCCTACGCTGAGAAAGTCAGAAACCCTGGATATCTTTTCTATGTTCTCTACGGCCGCCGGGGTCTCTATCATCGCGCCTATCTTCGGGATCTTTGCCTTTATCCCGCTTTCCTCTCTGAGTTCGCCCACGCACTCTTGAGCCGCCTGTCTCACCTCTTCTATCTCCTTGTGAAACGTGACCATAGGCACCAGAACACGGATGTTATGGGTTTTGGACAAGATCATCGCCACTTTGAGCTGTG
>CAYMBK010000156.1:0-6190 GCA_964388645.1 uncultured Planctomycetia bacterium
GACGCCCGATGATATTCTCGGCAGAGAGCCTTTTACGCGGGTGACTTTTTTGGGGCCGATACTGGAGAAAAAGGCTTTCGATATCATGGTCGGTGACCAGGAAGCCGCGGGGTTCGGGCGAGATCTTTTGGCTTCAGGTTTTTTGACAGGCAAAGACTCTTTGGAGAGGCCCCCGGATACAGTTCTTGACACCGAAAATTTTTCGGTTAAAGCCGGGCGGGAGATGTATAAGTGGGTACGGCCCTTTCTCCCGTCCGAAAAAATATCTCCTGGGGACACTTTTCGCGGAGGATACGGAGATATGGCAAAGGGCGATACCGGAGGAATTTATTTTGACGCGGGAGTGAGAGAAGGAGGATACTCTCATCTCTCCGGAGGCGGATCGCCGGGATACGGCGAAGATCTCTGAGAGCTTTACGGGAATGATATACAAGCCTATGCTTTCGGCGGTTTTGTTGAGGAGGGGGCCGTACAAGTCGAGGGTTTCTGGGATTTTATCGTTCCCGAAATGGAACATGATGTGTAAAGCACTAATTTTTGAGGATGATGCCGGTAATGATAGAGCTGGATATTTCGACGGTTATTTTTCTTTACTTGTTCTTTTCGGTAATAGTCATACTGGGGGCCTGGTTTTTTCTGAATTTCGGCACTCGCATGAAGATGTTCTTTTCCGATGAGAAGTATATATGGCATTGTAATATATGTTCCAACAATTACGTAGACAGCCGTAATGAAGAATTTTCAGAATGTCCGCGCTGCGGAAGTTGTACCCAGAGGGAGACCGACACCATAGACGGCGGCGCGGGCCGTTAGGTTTTGGCGGGTATATAGTTAGTAAAAAAGGGGGAGTGATGATAACACAGATCGGTTTGGTGGCAGGAGCCATATGGAATTATCTTGATAATCACGGGGGATCTTCAGGGATGGAGGACATCACGCAGGGCATCCAGAAAGAAAGGGACATTGTCCTTATGAGCGTAGGATGGCTTGCCAGAGAAGGATATGTGATCATTGAAGGTGATGCACCCGCTTACAAGTTGAGGCTTACCAGGCAAAGCGGCTGAATGGGGCGAAAACCCGCAGCCATACTTTTTATGGAGCATCTCAGGGAAATGTTCGCTGGCGTTTTCGCAGGTAATGGACGTGTTTGCAATCCAGGCAGGAATATTCATACGGAAACGAGTGCCGCTCGGACTTAAGTTTTAGCGTAAAAACCTCCGGTATAGGTATATAAGCTATGAAACAGACAAAGATCTTCACGGTAGATATTGAGGAGTTCTTTCACGCGGAGAACATATTCAATTCTTTGCCGATGAAACAGATAGAGAGCTTTCAGGACAGGGTACATGTAGGTACGCGCAAACTCCTGGGCCTTCTGGCAGAGTACGGGGCGATAGCGACTTTTTTCGTGCTCGGCTGTGTCGCTAAAAAACATCCGGAACTTATAAGGGAGATCTCCGAAGCAGGGCATGAGATCGCCACCCATGGGTATGACCATATTCCCCTTCATAAACATACTGTTCGGACTTTTAGCGATGATCTATCCAAGTCTATAGATGTCCTATCCGGCATAAGCGGTAAAAAGATAAGAGGTTTCCGTGCTACCAGTTTTTCGCTTCTTCCGGATATGCACTGGTTTTTTGAAACATTGAAAAACCATGGCATAGTTTATGACAGCAGCCTATCTCGCTCTTTTTTCCGCAAACAATATGGTTCCTTGTGGTCGGATGTGTTTGACCCGAGTAAAAATTCCGGGATAATGGAGTTCCCGCCTTCCTATATCTCTCTGGGCCCCTTGAGTTTACCGTTAGGGGGTGGTTATTTCAGAATGTATCCTTATGCTGTCACGAGGTACGGATTGAACCGTGCATTGGCAAATCGTAAAACGCCTCCGCTTTTTTATGTGCATCCCTGGGAGCTGGATCCGGGGCAGCCGAGGGTCCATATACCTCCTTTGTCCCGTATACGGCATTATCTGGGATTGGAGAAGACCGAGAAAAAGATCGCTTTACTTCTCTCTGAAAACAAGTTCGTCTCGATAGCTTCGTATTTTGATAAGCTCCGGGCTGAAAAGGCCTGATGGAAAGATAAGTTTTTTGCTTAAAAGCATTATCGGGGGATGAATTATGACAGGCGCGAGTTGTGAACCGGAGAATGTTGCGGAGGTATTGATCCTCCGGCAAGGAATATCACCGGGATCGGAAATCGGATAAAAAGATCTGGTATATGTCATGGCATCAGAGGGGCCTGTCTGAATTGACGATATTTTTTAGTGTGCTATAATAGGCTCTAAAATCCTGTGGGGCAGTAGCTCAGTTGGAAGAGCATCACGTTCGCAACGTGGGGGCCGTGGGTTCGAATCCCATCTGCTCCACCACATAAAATTGGCGCTTCTCGTGAGGGCCTGAGGTTTTACGCTCGGGTCGATGGTTTCGGGAACCTTGCCCGTGATGAAATCTTTAGCCACGGCTTTGTTTTCAGCAAGGGGACTTGCCGTAATGTGTATTACCATGATCAAACCTTTTTTTGTAGCGGTTCTTACAGCCTGTTTGATCGCCTCATCCGAGAAGGAATGCGGGGCTGAAAAAAAATACGCTGATCTTTCCGGAACGTGGTATAGGTCCTCTCCGGCAGCTCTCGGTAAAGAGCTTACAGGATATCTTAAAAGAACACGTCTAGGCAGGATAAGGGGCAGAATAGTTTCCGTCATTTCCCCACATGCGGGTTTTTTATACTCAGGCGGTGTCGCGGCTTTCGCGTTCAAGGCTTTACAGCAGGCGGATCCTCGCGCAGTTATTATTGTGGGTTTTACTCACCGCCGCTATAATCCCCGTTCGGTTAGCGTGCTTAAGGGCAGCGCTTTCGTAACCCCCTTGGGAGAAGCTGAGATTGATGCCGCTATCGCGGAAAAACTCATTGCTTTCGATCCTGTTATAAAAAGTATCCCCGAGGCTTTTGACGGTGAGAATTCCGTTGAGATGCTTATCCCGTTCGTCCAGCACGCTTTGCCGGGCGCTAAGATCGTTTTGGTATCCATGGAAGACCAGGGCCTTGAAACCTCAGAGATCCTCGCGGAAGCTCTCTATCAGATCCTGCGCGATGATGAGCGCGTCATGGCGATCGCCAGCACGGATATGAGCCATCGGCTGAGGCATAAGCAGGCTGTAAAAAAAGACGCCGAGACGATAAAAAAAATAAAAGCCATGGACCCGGACGATTTTTACAGGTATAGCCTTGACTCTGATCATAGCCTTATGTGCGGCCAGGGGGCGGTTTATGCCGTGATGAAAGCCTCCCGAAAAGTGGGCGCGGACAAGTTCGAGGTGCTGAAGTACGCGACATCCGGTGATGTGACAGGAGAGATGGATAGTGTTGTGGGATACCTGAGCGCGGCTTTTGTCAGGACAAAAGGAAGCCGCAATAACTTTTCCGACGGTAAAGAGGAGGGACAAATGTTCAGTACTGAAGAAAAAAGAACACTTCTCGGGATAGCGAGGGAGACAATGATCTCTTATCTGCGTACCGGGCAAAAGCCCCGGTTTGATAATGACAATGATAATTTGAATAGCAAGCTGGGAGGGTTTGTGACTTTGCGTCAGAATGGCGCTCTTCGCGGGTGTATCGGACGAATGGAGGGGGAAAAGCCGTTTTACTTGACCGTAATGGATATGGCAGTGGCGGCGGCTGTCGAAGATCCGAGATTTCCGAAAGTAAGCATCGAGGATATGGACGGCATCGACATAGAAATATCAGCTCTTTCTCCCATGAAAAAGATCGAAGATCCTTCTGAGATAGAATTGGGCAAACATGGGGTCATGGTCAAGAGGGGGGCAAGGAGCGGAGTTTATCTTCCTCAGGTCGCTGATGAAACCGGATGGTCGTTAGATGAATTTATGGGCAGTTTGTGTGCTCACAAAGCGGGAATTCCCGAAAATTCCTGGAAAACAGGCGATGCCGAGATATTTGTCTATACGGCCGAAGTTTTTGGGGAGAAGGAGAGCGGGACTCGGCCATGATCTTGAACGAAAATATTGGCATGTTTTTTCGTGTATTGGCGGAATGTACATGTAATATCCTGACGCTGCATTTGTGAGGTTTTTGAGAAAGCGCGTTGGTTTTACCGTGGACTAAGTCGAAGAGATGTCCTTTATAGGGGTTTTCTTCCGGAAATAACGGAAAAATTGCGGAGATCATCAAATATGGGTAGATTTTTTGTTGAGAAAAGAGACGTTCTTGACGGAATAGCGCATATTGCCGGAAAGGAGGCGCGGCACATGATAGAGGTGATGCGTCTTGTTCGCGGTGCTTCGGTTGTTATGTTTGACGGAGAAGGATCGGAGTATCGAGGAATCGTAAAGGATATAGATCGGAAGAAAAAAGAACTGACAGTAGAGATAAAAGAGGCCAGAGTTATACTGTCAGAACTTCCAGCCCGGATCACTCTAGCCCAGGCAATACCCAAAAAGAACAAAATGGACCTCATAGTCGAGAAAGCCACGGAACTTGGAGTAGATAGGATAGTTCCCATGATAACCGAGAGAACGGAGGTAAGGCCGGGAGAAAAACTTTTTGATAAAATGACGGAACGATGGAGAAGGATAGCGTTAGAGGCTTCAAAACAGTGCGCTAGGCCGGTAATACCCGCGATAGACCGCATAACTGATTTCAAGGACGTGCTGGGCAGAGGGGCTAACTATGACATTTGTCTCTTGGCGTGTCTGTCGGAAAGATCCGTCCCGATCAGAAGGGTCATCTCCGGTTCTTTACGCCGAAATGTCCTTATTATGGTAGGCCCCGAAGGGGATTTCTCGCCGCGCGAGTCCGATGCCGCGGAGATGAAAAATTTCGCTCTTGTTTCGCTGGGGTCCCGTGTGATGAAAAGCGATACTGCAGGGCTTTTTGTTGTCACGGCAATAGGATATGAAGGCGGGAATTTCGATCCCGCTGTTTAATACCTGCGTCATGTTGCGATGCTTTTAACCCCTTCATTGCAAGCCCCGCGGAGCGGGGTGAAGCGATCCCGATAAAAAATATAAAAAAGCGCAGAATAAAATTTTAATAGAAGCAGTTCTCCAGATCAAAACCTTACCCCGCAAGAAGAAGATCAATTTGATCATATCCGCAAATCCTGTACTCAAAGATCCGTATTTGCATATTTCCTGAGATCACTTCGTCAGGTTTTTGACCTCTCCACCTAATGACAGTGTTCTGATCACTACGGATAACTGAAGCGGTACAACTTTTTTTGGGGTTTTGTTAGTTTTTAAAAAACTTATATCACATAAATCCCTCAAATTGGCCTTGAGCGCCCTAATTCATGTCTAATACACGCCGTATTTGACTATGACGTATTTCTGTGATATACTCCCTTTTTCCGAGAGGTGGGGCAGTTTGCCGGACATACTAAAACAAATGAATTGGGTGGACGTTGTTTTCATACTCCTTTTTGTGGGAATGGTTTACCGGGGTATGATGACAGGTGTGGGAGCGCAGCTACTATCTTTTGCCGGATGGATCGCGGTGTTGTATCTGTCTGTTCGGTATTTTGTGTTTGTTTCGGAGGCTATTTTTGGCTTTATGCTGCAGGGGTGGGCTAAACCCCTTTCGTTCTTGTCTATCGGCATAGCGGGATTTGTAGTACTGAAGTTTATAGAGAGGGTGTTCAGCGTTGTTTTGGGGTCAGAGCTTTCTGTACTTGAGAAGATCGGCGGAGCGGTTGTGGCTTCACTGAGGGCTTTTACTTTGTTCGGGATGATAGGGCTTTTTCTTCTTATGACGCCCGTAGACTACTTGTGGTCTTCCGCGTCCGAAACTTCAAAAACTTGCGCGCATTTCGTACGATTTGACGCGGTTGTATACCGACTGATCGACGGTTTTTTTGTTTCCGGTGAAACTCGCGCGTCGGATAATGGAGTTTTTAACGAGCTTTTAAATAAGAAACAAAATTACGAAAAAAGGAAAGGTGAAAGATGAAACTGAGGGATATTTACGATGCGATGGTTGAAAATGCCATAAAGATGGATCCCCGGTCCCGGGGAGCTATAGAAGAGGAGATCAAGAGATGTAAAAGTGAGTATGCCGCGGCGAAGGGCCCGGATAAGGAGTTTTTTGACAAAGAAAGCCTCCGGCATCCCTACCATGACACGAGGATAATCAACGGCTCGGGAGAGGAGAATGTGAACAATATCAT
>CAYMBK010000157.1:0-2937 GCA_964388645.1 uncultured Planctomycetia bacterium
CCCCTGCCTTCGGTAACATTTATTAATGAGTCAACGGGCTCGGCGATAGGATAGATAGCCCCCATATAGGCCTGACAGATCCTGCATACTAAAAAAGGCCACCCATATGGATGGCCCATCTCAGATCAAAGCACCGAAAAGCAGTGTAAACGCCGCCGCATTTCAGCACAAAATTATCTTTTCGAGAACTGAAATCTCTTGCGAGCTCTTTTCTGCCCGTATTTTTTTCTTTCTTTCGCCCTGGGATCACGGGTCAAGAATCCACCTTTCTTCAAGACCGTACGTAATGCCTCGTCGGTCTCGATAAGCGCCCTTGCAATTCCGTGTTTAAGCGCTCCGGCCTGTCCGCTTATCCCGCCGCCGGAAACCGTGGCCGTTATGTCGTATTTCCCCGTAGTGCCGGTAACGTTCATCGGCTGCATAACGACTATCCTGTGTGTTTCCCTGGGGAAATAGTCTTCAAAAGCCCTTTTGTTCACCCTGACCTTTCCGGTCCCTTCGGCCAAAAAGACCCTTGCCGTAGACTCCTTACGCCTTCCGACCACTATTACTCTGGATTTTTCGTTCATTTATCAGCTCTCCGTTTTTATACCTTCAATTCTACTGGTTTCTGCGCCACATGCGAATGTTCGTTGCCGACATACAGCTTAAGCCGTTTCAACATAAGAGCGGCCAGTTTATTCTTGGGAAGCATCCCCTTAACGGCGTGCCTCAGCGCGAATTTAGGGTCCTTTTCCATCATCTTGTCGTACCGGGTCAGTTTCTGTCCGCTGGGATATCCAGAAAAACGCTTATAGTATTTCTGCTGTGCTTTTTTGCCCGTCACTTTCACCTTGCCGCAATTGAGTACAATTACCCCCGCCCCGTTATCCACATTAGGCGTAAAATCCGGACGATATTTACCGCTCAGAAGCGTAGCTACCTTTGTAGCCATTCTGCCCAAAACCTTATCGGTCGCGTCCATCACGAACCATTCGTGATTTATTTCCTCGTGTTTTACTATTTTTGTCTTCATAATACCCTTTACCCCGTGCTATTACTTTCGCTACTTTTAAATATCCCTCTCCTACAAAACAGAAATCTTATCTCCTGCCGGTGACCGCATTAAGCACCCCGCTAGAAACTCCTCTTCCCGGCACAAAACAAGAAGTGTAAAATTATCACATTTACCATCCCTTGTCAAGAAGTACCTTTGGGGTCAGACCTTGACATGTGACATTTGATTTTCGACCCGCCCCCTTACCTCTTCATCACGCGCCATCTCTTCTTCCATCCGGCTGCATACTTTGCTCACCGATGTATACCCTATTCCGAATAATTCCCCAATTTCTTTATTCGTCATCCCCGTCATTCTCTTCATCATGTAGATGCTATCTTTCTTTGCTTCGCTCTGTTTATCCTTGCTGTTACGGATATCCTCTTTCTCTATGCCGTAAAACCCGCTAACACAGTCCAAGATATCCTCCGCTCGAAGCGTCTTATAATCGTTTTTATACGAAACGTCCATACCCTCTACCTGTTCTTTTAACATTGTAAGGTTCGCCTTAATAAAAGCCTCACTTCCCAGCATACTTCCAGCATATAAATTTTCGAACAAATTTTCATCGCCTGAACCACCGTCGTAAACGAAACTCTTATACTGCCGCTCATTCATCCCAAGCAGAGCTTCCAGCTGATCCTTGTCGATATATGGATCCCCTTTTTTGCTTACGTAGCCTTGATAACTTGACCATTTATAATCCTCGGGCCTCTTCACCATATTCGCTTTTACGGGATTAAGGTGGATATATCTGCTCAAAGCTTTGAAATAACTGTCTGCCTCGATAATTATGGACTTGTATCTTCCTTGGAATAAATGCCCGACATTCTTATTCACTTTATTGTAATAAGTTGTGTACACGCCATTAATAAAATGCATTATTTTTGCCAGATTTGGTTGCAAGGTTTGAACAAGCAGATGATAATGATTGGGCAACAACACGTAGGCATACAGCCGGAAATCGTATTTCTCTTTCGCCTTAAGAACATATTCAAGGAACTTCTTATGATCGTTGTTCTGCCTGAATATCTTTCTTTTGCCATCGCCGCGGCTTGTCACATGATAAAAGACATGGGGAGCTTGTATCCTGTAGGGTCTTGACATAAAAGCATCTTACACCACATTTATGATATTGTCAACAAATGTCACATGTCAAGGTCTGACCCCAAATCTCTATTCGCCGTAAACGGCGCGGTAAAGAGCCCTGACCTGGTTTTTGTAGTACGTATCAAAAACATTGCGGACATCCCTTTTGGATACCGACTTCCCGTTGAGATCCGATGTCTTCTTGTTCTCGCGCCGTCTTTCATTGAGTGTCACCTTATGAGAATATCTGTTTTTCGTCATTTTTCCTCACCCTCCTTTTTGGTAAAAGCAATACTACCGTCGTCCTTGACGATAAAAGCGACTTTATCACGTTTACGTATATCAAAATACTCCTGCAATACTTTGGGAATGAATATCTGCCCCCTGTCAGATACTGTTGAATAGAATTTGAACCCTCTTTTTCTGGCCATATACCCTCAAAACTTTTTTGACAATTACAAAACAAATATGTAACAAGTATACAACAAGTATCTATACTTGTCAAATTTTGACAAAAAAAATTGCACTATTCAAAAACCGATGTCAAAGATCGTGATCTGTCGTCCGGACTGCCGTTAAGCTGTATATGAAAAAAACGCGGAAATCGCCTAAGAAAGCTTAGAAACCGGGAATATCCGGTTACGCGCTGGCCGGGAGAGCGAAACTAATAGATGACTTTTATCAAAAACAATCCTCTGGCGGGAGCCGTAGGCCCCGCTTTCTTCCTGTCTTTAGACCTCATTATCTCCGACATGCTCCCCGGGGGAAGGTATCCTCTGCCTATATCGACAAGTGTTCCGACTATATTACGC
>CAYMBK010000158.1:0-4257 GCA_964388645.1 uncultured Planctomycetia bacterium
AGTTCCGCGAGATTTTCTGTATGGAAACCTCCGGTCATGATCAGCGCCACTTCTTTGCCTTCACCGGCGTCAGCGAATTTCATATTGCGCAGAAACGCCTCGTCCCTCTCGAATGATATCCGGTAAAACCTGACTATCTCATCAAGATAGCCGTCCAGGGCACGAACCGCGCGCGATGGCCTGGACGTTATCCCGCAGGCCGGGGCCTCTCTCTATGAACCCAAGGAAGTTGATGATACGAAATGACTCCTTATTGTCTTCGTAGTAGGCAAAATCGCTCTTAGTTAGCAAGAGCTCAAAGATATTTCCCATAAGAGCCAGGTTTTTGGAAAGCCGGTTCAGCACGCGTTCGCTTTCCTTGCGGTAAAGAAGCTCTTTTATCTCATTTTCAAGCTCATCGATCTCTTTCATCACATGGAAAGGATCCACAGCCTCAAAAAGAGAAACGTAAACGATATAACTTGAAAGAGCCGGGTAATCCGAAGTCTCGATGCCGCATTCCCTGGCCTTCCCCAAAAGATAGTTGTAAAAATCCTTCACCGATATGCGCTTGGTCTTAAAATCCACGGTTTTGGACACCAGATCCCCCATCTCGTTACGGGAGAGTATTTCTTTTATCTTATCTACCAGGACAGCTCTTTCACTGTTCGCTTTTTTAAAATCGACGTTTTCTTCTTTCTCCATGGCCTGGAATATAAGGTATAAACTAGGGTATTTTTTCGGAGACAACCCCTGCCTTCGGGCCGCCCCCGTAAGAAAACCCAGATACTCCTTAAACTCCATGTTTCCTGCTTTATAAGAACTATATGCAATATCCATTTTTAGCAGTTCGTCCGGATATAGGTGCCGCTTGAGGTTATTGAAAATATGCCGTAATTCCTTTAGATAAGCGTCGACCTCCTCCTTGTAAGAAAGAGAATCTCTGTAAACTTTGAGGTTATCCAGATAAAGATCTTTGTCTTCTATGCCCCAAAGCATAATACCGTCGGGATTATTTATTGCATAAAACTCCGCCCCGTTTACTTCCCCTCTTTTTACAAAATACTCGGCTACTTCCCGGCGTATCTCCGAACCCGCTATCTCTGTAAAAACAGAAATATCATAATCCCCGGCCCCGCCTTCAAGATTCACCATATCGACCCCGTACTCCTTGTTAAGATACCCTATTATCTCGGCGATCCTTGTCTGGGCGAAATAATTGCAATGGGCGTCTTGAAGGTGTATGACGATCCTGTCCTATATGCCCTTATGGTGGAATCTTACTTCTCCCAAATGAGGAGGCAAAGTGAAGGTTTCCACATCCAAATACGAATACCGGGCTTGTGAGTAAAGAGATCCGGAGTCAGCGGAAACACTTTGAAACTCAACTGATCCCAGGGCGAAAGGAGAAACAGCGCTTATCAGCAATGATAGCGAAAGAAAAAATATACCGGCTTTCCCCGGTTTCCGTCCGCGCCTGATCCGGCTACACACAGATAATACCTGCCTCATTCTAATACTCCCTAGCTAATCTTCTGCCCGGAGGCAAAAAGATTTCAAAACACGTTAATAACACCTCAAAAAAAACACCGGCCTAACGAGAACCTCATTTTATTTCTCATAGGTCGATAGGATTTTTTTCGAGGCTTTATACTGCCAAATCCCCCACATATAGTCTGCCTGCAACGGGACCGAACAACAATTAGATTTTTCTAGATTGTTGAAATACTAACAGAAAGCGCGTTTTGAAAAAACTCGCGCGTATAATGAATAGCCTAAAGTATGTACCTGCTTGTCCGAGCGGGGCTTACGCTCGCCTCATCACTTCTAAATACCTTTCATAGATCAAATGCAGCTCCTCGGCATTAAAAGGCATTATTGGAAGCAATTTTATAAGTTTGTTCAATGAAAATATCCGATCGTTTTCGGTTCCTAATGCCATATTCACAATATCACGAGGGGTAAGGTCAAAATCGTTTTCTTCGATCCCGTGCCTTAAACAAAGCTCCTTGTACATAAAACTGGTTTCCTTTACGAACTCGCTGTTTTCATCTTTGCCCGGGTCGGCTGCTATAACAGAAAGCCTCAACCCCATAATGATACTTCTCAAAACTCCGGCATCATCATAGTTATAACCATACGGAGAGATTATGCTTTTACGGTAATCTTCGCCTCCCCATCTCCTGTTGTCATTAACCGGCAGAACCTCTCCCTTGTAAACGGGAAAAAGGGTGACGGTATTGGCTTTTGTACGTTTGCTCTTTTTAAGGTTATCTGAAAGCGGCTTGGTTATTACACCGTAAACATCTCTTACGCCCTCCGGCCTTTTGTCGGAGTATAATTCCACAAAACCGTGGGGAGATTCCTGAAACTTGTGTAGGATACCCATAATGGCCGTATTCCCGCGAACAAGCTTTATCCATTCTTCAGGTATCCTTAAAAGCCTGTCCTCGGTATTGTCCCCGAACATTACCTCCCGAAGTAACTTCTCATTGTGCGCGGCATATTCAACAAAAGGCCCGATCCCTGAAAAAGAGGAATTCCCCCTTTCAATCGCGAGTTCATTATCCGCGCCTCTTATCTCCGAGGCCCCTAAAACTTTGATCGTTCCCGTTTTACCAGCGGAGGTGTTATTGTACACATCGGCTTTTTCCGTTAATATCCGTAAGTTACCGGCCAATTCAACTACCTTCTTTTCTACATCATCGATCGAAGAAAGCGAGCGGTACATCTCTTCAAGCCCCCCGGGGTTTTCGCTCTTAAAAGCATCGAAGCTCCCTATCCACCGGTAAGAAGGCACGCCTGTCACGGTTTCGAGAAGTGCCGCCCCTTTTCCCGAGATAAAACCGGTATAAGGAGCGGCCTTAATTTCGAAAGACCGGGAAAACTGCTTTAATGATCCTTTTAGATCTTCATCAGATATGCGCCCATCGCCGATATATTCCATAATATGCCGGTTAAAAAAGAAACCTGTTCGGCTGAAAGGCTCACGGATATATCATTAAACCTGAGTCCGCCAAAATTTATCACATAATCCACGTAACCGGGCAGAGCAAGCGTCCAGTCTCCTTCCCTGACCTCTTGAACTATTACTTCCTCCACCTCACCGGAGCCGTTATATCTCACATTTACCTGAACGCCGGAACCTTCCGTTACATATTTAATATCAAGCTTTTCGGCTTGAAAATGCCCCGCTCCGGTCGAAGTGGTTTGCGCTGAACCAGGCAGAGTATCGTTTAGAAAAAAGGTGTCGTGAAGCGTGCTGATCTTCCCCGACGATGTGCCGGCCGCTAACCCGTCAGGGACCGGAACAAATCCGTGGTTCATAGCGTACATAACAAAAGACTCTGTTCTGCTCTCCGGAACGTGTGTCGGCATCAGTTGCGGGAACAAGTTAGACCCCAGTTTTTTTATTTTTTCGACTCCGCGCCAGTAAAAACCCGGTTGCCCTTCAGAAGATGCCGCAGCTATTCCCGTACCATGCGTGACCTCCAGGAAGCTGGGTCCCCTGTCCTTATCTCCGGCCTTAGCCATCTTTCCCGGATCAGCGCTTATTCTGAAAAACGATGCCTCTTTTGAACCTCTCTTATGCCAGCTCAATACTGAAAGAGCCTGCGCCGACATGATCTGAACGGACTCCGAAACCTCCGGAGACACTGAAAAAACAGATACGCCGCCGCGGGTGCCGAGAAAAAATTTTCTGGCGTTCTCGATATCCATGTTCCCCTTTTTCGCCAGATCAATGACCTTATTGAATATAAAAGATACCGCCGGAAGATCTTCTTTTTTATCCTGAAAAACACCTGATGTAAAAAATATCCTGATAGCTCCCACGACGTCGGTCTTTTCCAGGCATTCGTTTATCTTGTAAGAAACATGCGCGAGAATATCTCCTTTGTATATCTGGGACATAAAACTTTTCCTCCTGGAACCGGACGACGGATCCTTCTGCGCGTTCTTTTCAGAAACCCATATTTTCTTCTCTATAAAAAACTCGTAATTCCCTATTCTTTCCCAATTTTTATCCGACATCTGTGATGTTATTTCGCTTCCGCCCGGACACAAACCTATGACTCCCTCGGTCCTTCCGTCGGGCAAAGTAAAACTCAAACTCAGGAAGCCTTCCTGTTCCCGCCCCTCTTCAGCCAGGCCATCCAGATCTATGTTAAGGTCCCGGATAAGATCATCATTCCATAAGAATTTATCCCGTAAAACTTTAAAGATCTTATCTTTTTCCGATCCTTCCTCAAAAAATGGTAACGACGGTTTGAAAGTGTA
>CAYMBK010000159.1:0-2936 GCA_964388645.1 uncultured Planctomycetia bacterium
CCCCCCCCCCCCCCCACGTCCTGTTCTCTCTGGGCCAACATATTCGCCGGATCCTTTAAAACATACCTTTCGGCCAGCCCGTGAACGGCCTTTTCCAGAATATCCGTTGTTGCCTTCATTGCCGCGGCCATTCTGCTTTCAAAAGCCGCGATGGCTTCTTCCAGGTCCTGTTTCCGGGGCATTACCAATTCAGCCGCGGCGGAAGGAGTAGGCGCCCTGAAATCGGCGGTGAAATCAGCGATAGTGTAGTCTACTTCATGCCCGACGGCGCTTATAACGGGAATTTTCGAAGCGGCTATCGCCCGGGCGACCTCTTCCTCGTTAAAAGCCCAGAGATCTTCCAGGCTTCCTCCTCCCCTTCCCACTATCAGCACATCTACCGGATTTTCCTCTTCCTCTTCCCGGACGATCTTTTCGTTATATTCATTGAATTCCCCTATAGCCGCTGATATTTCTTCTTTCGCCCCCTCTCCCTGGACCCTCACCGGCCTTATCATTATCTCTACATTCGCGAATCTCCTCCTGGCCACATTCAGGATATCTTCTATGGCCGCTCCGGAAGAGGATGTAACCACTCCTATTCTCAGCGGCAGCCCGGGAAGCTCCTTTTTCCGGTCGTCCTCGAACAGGCCTTCCTTGCGAAGCCTCTCTTTCAGCTGTTCAAACGCGAGCTGAAGAGCCCCCTTGCCTTTAGGTTCCAGCAAAGAAACATAGAACTGATACTGTCCTCTTTTATCGTATACCCCTATCTTTCCCCGGCTCAGGACTTTTATTCCATCCTCTGTTCCAAATTGTAATTTCCCGGCGTTGCTTTTGAACATCACACAGTTAACTATACTTTTTTCGTCTTTCAAGCTGAAATACATATGCCCTGAAGGATATAATTTACAGTTGGATATTTCTCCTTCAACCCATATCTCCGTAAAATTCTCCTCGAGAAGCCCTTTTATCTCTTGCGTAAGTTGCGATACCGTGTATATTTCTCCCTGCTTCACCCTGAGTTCCCCCATAGCGGCTGTGATCCCATTCTATTTTTTGACCTGCACTCGTTTGATGGCGGCCGCCTTTCCCGTCGCCTCGTCTACGTCTATGACAACGCCGTGCATCTGCACATCTTTATCCGCGACCTCAAAACGATTCGGCAGTTGTGTCAGGAATCTTTGTATAACCACTTCCTTGCGCCTGCCGATAACAGAATCGTAAGGTCCTGTCATCCCGCAATCGGTTATATAGGCCGTTCCTCCGGGCAATATTTTTTCATCTGCTGTTTGTATGTGGGTGTGCGTGCCGACCACCGCGCTCACCTTCCCGTCCAGAAACCAGCCCATCGCCACCTTTTCGCTTGTAGCTTCCGCGTGCATATCCGCGATAATTATGTTCGTCTTTTTTTTAAGGGCCTCTATCTCTTTTTCCGCTTGCCTGAAAGGGCATTCCACCGCGTCCATAAATACCCTGCCGAGCAGGTTTATCACCCCGAGAGTTCCCTTGCCTTTTATCTCCAGAACCGCCGACCCGCTTCCGGGAGCGCCTTCGGGATAATTTGCCGGCCTTATTAACCTGTCGGATCTTAAAAGAAATTCATATATCTCTCTTTTCTTCCAGATATGATCGCCGGAGGTAAGAACATCAACCCCGAATTCCTGCAGCTCTTCGGCTATCCGCGGAGTAACCCCGCTTCCTCCTGCCGCGTTCTCCGCGTTGGCGATGACCGCGTCTATCTTTTTCTCTGTCTTGAGGTCCCGCAGTTTTAGCCTTATCACTTCCCGGCCCGCTTCCCCGACTACGTCTCCTATGAACAAAATTCTCATCTATTTTTTCCTCGTCCTCTCAACCTTCTACTTTGCGTACTCAACCGACCTTGTCTCCCGGATAACCACAACCTTTATCTGCCCGGGATACTGCATCCCCTCTTCTATTTTTTTCTTTATTTCCATCGCCATGACCGCGGCTTTAGAGTCGTCTATTCTTTCCGGCTGTACTATAACCCGTATCTCTCTGCCGGCCTGTATAGCGTATGTCTTCTCCACCCCTTCCATTTGACTGGCTATTGTTTCTAATTCTTCCAGCCGTTTTACATATGATTCCAGGGTCTCTCTCCGAGCTCCCGGCCTGGCGGCGCTTATGGCGTCCGCCGCCTGGACAAGAACAGCAAGAAGTGTCCTCGGCTCCACGTCGGCGTGATGCGCCTCTATCGCGTGCGCTACCACTTCCGGCTCTCCGTATTTTCTGGCGATATCCGCTCCGAGTTTGGCGTGCGAGCCCTCCATTTCATGGGACACGGCTTTTCCTATATCGTGCAGTATCCCTATCCGTTTTGCCAGCGCTATATCAAGGCGCAACTCTCCCGCCATGGCCGCCATAAGATATGCCGTTTCTTTCGAATGTTGAAGCACATTCTGACCGTAGCTTGTCCGATACTTTAGCCTTCCCAGCATCTTTACTATTTCGGCATGTATCCCGTGTATCCTCAGGTCCAGCAGGGTGTTCTCTCCCTCGCTTTTTATCTCGGCTTCCATTTCTTTTTTGACCTTTTCCACTACTTCCTCTATCCTCCCGGGATGTATCCTCCCGTCCTGTATAAGCCTCTCAAGGGCAATTCTGGCGATCTCTCTGCGAAATTTGTCGAACCCCGAAATTATAACAGCCTCCGGGGTGTCGTCTATTATCACGTCCACTCCTGTAGCCATTTCCAGCGCCCGGATGTTCCTCCCCTCTCTGCCTATTATCCTCCCCTTCATTTCGTCCCCGGGAAGGTTCACTACGCTAACCGTTGATTCTACCGTATGGTCGACGGCGCATTTCTGTATGGCCAGCCCCACTATCTTTCGGGCTTCCCTGTCGGCCTTGTCCCTGGTTTCTTCCTGGATCTTGCGGATCTCGTACGCCGCTTCTTCCCGGGCTTCCTGCTTCATTTTAGAGACCAGCATCTCTTTCGC
>CAYMBK010000160.1:0-3413 GCA_964388645.1 uncultured Planctomycetia bacterium
CGAAGTGGACGAAAATGGGAATCTGGTAGACCCTTCAGCGATAGTAATCAAGCGAATTATACCTGAAATCTGGATATGCGCCCTTGTAGGTTCGGAGAAGATAGACGAATATCAAAGCCCTTTCTATCCGAAATGGCGATCATATCCGATAATCCCGTTCTTTGCACATAGGGTAACGACACCTATGAAAGACCGGGATTTGATGTTTCAGGGCATTGTCAGGGGTTTAATTGACCCGCAGAGAGAGTTGAACAAGCGCCGGACACAGGAATTAAGGATATTGAACACGTCGGCGAATAGCGGGTGGATAAGCGAACAGGGAGCTTGGGTAAAGAAGGCAGACGTCAAGAAGTTCGGAGCCAGTCCGGGAATTATGCTTGAGTATAAGACCGGGAAAGCCAGACCGGAGAAGATCACGCCGACGCCTTTATCGCAAGGACACGCGCAGTTAGCCGCAGAAAATGCGCAAGATATGAAGGAAATCTCCGGGATAAACTCTGACTTGTTGTCAATGGCAGACGACAATAAGAACGCTTCCGGCAGAGCGATACACCTGCGACAACAGCAGGGTATTGTTATGGTTCAGAGGATATTTGACAATTACGGACGGACTAAAGACCTTCTGGCGAGGTTTATGCTCTCACAGTTGGGAGAACTCTACACGGTAGACACCGCCATAAAGGTTATGGGCGACGGGTTTTTGAACGACAACTTCCAAGTTCCGGTAATGACCCAGAGCGAAATTGACGGATCAGAAGTCCCGCAAATAGACGGAACCGGGCAAATGGTTATGCAGATAGACAAAGAAGCCGTTGCCGCGATATTCAATAAAGTCCTGAACGATACAGAAGTCGGGAACTATGACGTAGCCGTGGGCGAGGGAGCGAACACCGAAACGGTTAAATACTCAAATTATCTCTTGCTTATGGAAATGGCAGAGAAAGGCATACAGATACCAATGGATATCCTTATCGAAGAAAGCTTGATCAATTCTTCGTCAAAGGAACGGATAAAGAAAGCGATACAACAGGCGCAAATGGCGGCAGAAGCACAAGCCCGGCAGGGCGTCTGATATACGTCAATACGGCGTAAACGCGTAGATATACCCACGCAGATGAGGTATAAACCAAACAAAAGGAGAACACAATGGCAGACGAAGTAAAAGCGACAGTCGAAATCGAAGAAACCCCGGTTGAGGGAGCGGAAGAACAACGTGTAACCGTTGACGACGCTACCGAAGCGGGCTTATCCGCAGAAGAAATAGCTATGGGTAAGGAATCCGGCGACATTATTGACGAGAAACCGGAAGAAAAGGACGAAGCTGAGGAAGGCGACGACAAGAAAGAGGAAAAGAAACCGGAAGTCAAGAAGGAAGCAAAGGACGAGGACGACGAGGAAGACCCTGAAATTGAAGCCGAGAAGGTAAAGAACTACACTCCGAACGAGAAAGCGCAGTATTTCCAGAGGAAAAAGGAAAGAATCAAGCGCCAGAAAGCGGAGCGTAGAGCTGAACTTACCGAAATCAGGCTCAAAGCGGCAGAAGAAAAGATAGAACTGCTGAAATCAGGCAAGAAAGTAGACGATTTGGACGATCTGGACGCTGAACTCGACGCAGAACTTGACGGCGACGAGGGCAACGACGACGATATTGTTACCAAAGGCGATCTACGTAGAGCCGAGGAGAAGAAAGCCCAAGAAAAGAAAGCCCGAGAGGAAAAAGCCAAAACGCTGACCCAAAGTCTTGACGTGAGGTACAGAGAAGCGAGAGAAGAAAACGCGAACTTCGACGCTTTGTGTGATCTTGCGGGAGAGGTAATGGAAGAAGATCAGAAGGAAGGCGGCACGTATTCACTCAAAATGGTTCAATTGGCAAGTGACCCCGAGGGCGACATAGCCGGATATATAACAAAACTGGCTAAACTCCACGACAGATACGGCGAGGTTTCCAAAGGTAAAACCGTTAAAACGGGGAAAGAAGGTAAAGAAAGCGCTAATAAAATAATCAATAACGCTTCTAAACGAATGACTTCAGCGGCGGTTGGCGGCGGGAACGGTAGGCGCATAGTTTCAGAAGATGATCTAACCGTGCAAGACGCGGCGAAATTGTCAGACGAAGCTTATGCGAAACTATCCCCGGCAACACGTGAACGGCTCTTGAAGGCGTAAGGATAGGGGCGTTGTGCAACTTAAAAGAGAGGTGGAACAATGGCTAATTCAGTAAGTATAGACGCACTTCGCCCGGAGATTTGGGCAAAAGAGCTATGGAAAGACGCAATGGACAATATGTACTTTACCCAGAACGGTATGATGGGTAAGGACAAGAACGACACCAACGCAATAGTGTGGGTGAATAAAGACCTTCAGAAATCGAAGGGCGATACCGTAACAGTTCCGTTGACGACCAAGCTCTCCGGGAACGGAGTGTACGGCGATAGCGAACTGGAAGGTAACGAAGAAGCCATAAGCGCATACTCTGAATCTATTGCGATAGATCAGAAACGCTTTGGTGTAAGGCTCACGGGTCAGCTTGACGAGCAGAAGAACGCATACGATATGCGTTCAGACGCGAAAAACAAGCTGTCTATCAGGCTTCAGGAGTTCATCGAAAGACAGATATTCCTGAAACTTGCCGGCGTAACAAACGTAACACTAACCGACATAGCCGGAACGGTTGTCGGCGCTACGTGTGCGTGGAGCAATACCCCGGATTATATCCCGGACGCTGATACTGACGCAGGTTATGGAGCGAGGTATCTCGGAGCGGACTATACTTCCGGAGCGACTTCGCTTGCGGCTACTGACCTTCTGACCCCGGCTCTCATTAGCAGGGCGAAGATCAAAGCTATGCTTGCAAGTCCGAAAATCCTTCCTTTGCGTGTAAAGGGTAAGGATTACTACGTTCTGTTCGTTCACCCGTATCAGGCGTTCGACCTGAAGAACAATGCGACATACGCACAGGCACAGAGAGAAGCGGCGTCCAGAGGTAGTGAAAATCCGATTTTCACAGGCGCTCTTGGTATCTGGGACGGCGTTATTGTTCACGAACACGAGTACGTGCCGTGGTTGGACGTATCGGTAGCCGGAGATTCCTTCAGGGGAGCCTCGGCAGGTACGGACTTCGCGGTAGACGCTTGCCGTGCGCTTCTTTGCGGACGTCAGGCGGTAGCGTATGTTCAGGCGAAGAACCCGAACTCTTGGGTTGAAAAGTCGTTTGACTACAAGAACAAGACTGGATTTGCCACAGGTCTTATCGGTGGTATCCAGAAAGTAATGTTCAACGACAAGGAATACGGCGTGGTTGCTCTTGATACCGCGGTCACTTCCCTTGTTTGATGATCGAAAATAGTTGGCGTGGGGGAAACCCCACGTCAGCTATACGTTTATAGACTGTAATGGAAAAACAATAAAAAGAG
>CAYMBK010000161.1:0-3055 GCA_964388645.1 uncultured Planctomycetia bacterium
ATGGTACTGGCATTCGATACGGTGAGGTTTTGAAAAAAGTGAAAGAAAATTTCGGGAAATATACGTCTTTAACTGTAGGGACGGCTGCCGGAGGCTAAAAAATAATTTTCTTTGCAAAAAAGCCCGGTGGTACGTATAATAAACAAATAATTATAAGAGACTTAAAGCGGTGGGGAGGTAATAATGTCAAAGAATATCAAGAGCAGCGCAGCAGATAAACATGCCGGAGAAATAGCGGCAGCCGTAAAAGGAAACGATAAAAAGAAAGCCCTGGAGCTGGCCCTTAGTAAGATCGAAAAGGATTTCGGGGAAGGGGCCATAATGACCATGGGAGAGGGCTATAAAGTTAGCGTGGAATCTATATCCACCGGGTCTTTAGGCCTGGATATAGCTCTTGGGGTCAATGGGGTGCCGCGGGGAAGAGTAGTGGAGATATTTGGCCCGGAATCAAGCGGGAAGACCACACTTACGTTAAGTATAATCGCCAACGCTCAAAGAATGGGGGGAGGGGTAGCTTTTATAGATGCTGAACACGCTTTTGATCCGTCTTATGCTAAAACGATCGGGGTAAATCTTGATGAAATGCTTATTTCCCAGCCTGATAACGGAGAACAGGCTCTCGAGATAACCGAGGCTCTAGTAAGGAGTAACGCGCTCGATGTAGTAGTGGTAGACTCGGTGGCAGCTCTTACCCCGCGGAAAGAAATAGACGGAGAAATGGGGGATTCACATGTGGGCCTCCAGGCACGGCTTATGAGCCAGGCGCTTCGTAAGTTAACCGCGGTCATAAGCAAGTCGAAGACATGTGTTATTTTTATCAATCAGATAAGGATGAAAATAGGCGTTATGTTCGGTAATCCGGAAACGACCACTGGCGGCAACGCCCTCAAGTTCTATTCTTCGGTCAGGATAGACCTGAGGAGGATAGCTTCTTTAAAAAAAGGGGAAAATGTTATCGGAAATCGCGTAAGGGCAAAGATCGTGAAAAATAAACTTGCCGCACCTTTCAGACAGGCGGAGTTCGATATAATGTTCGATGAAGGCATCTCCCGATCTTCAAGCATATTGGATCTTGCCGAGGAAGTCGGTGTAGTTAAAAAAACAGGAACATGGCTTTCTTACGGTGAAGAGAAACTGGGGCAGGGGAAAGAGAACGCGCGTATTTATTTGAAAGAGAACGCTAAAATGCTTGGGAACATCGAGAGGGATGTCAGAAAGGCTATAGCTACCGCCGTCTGAACCCACATCGGGATATATTATGACCTCTTCTGACATACGGCGGAAATTTCTGGATTTTTTTAAGGCTAAAGGGCATACCGAGGTTTCAAGCGATCTGTTGATGCCCGGTAACGATCCCACGGTGCTTTTTACCGGCGCGGGGATGAACCAGTTCAAAGAGCAGTTCATGGGTAAAAATGTGACATATACCCGTGCCGCCACCTGTCAGAAGTGTATTAGAACAGGGGATCTTGAGAATGTGGGAAAAACTCCGAGACATCACACTTTCTTTGAAATGTTGGGGAATTTTTCTTTCGGCGATTATTTTAAAAAAGAAGCGATACAATGGGCCTGGGAATTTTTAACGGAAGAACTCGGGATTTCCGGCGGGAAATTGTTAGTTTCGGTACATACCGAGGATGCGGAAGCCTATGGGATATGGAGAGATCATATCGGAGTGCATCCGGAGAAAATAGTAAAGCTGGGAGATCACGATAATTTCTGGCCGGCAGATGCCCCCCTCAAAGGGCCGAACGGCCCTTGCGGTCCATGTTCCGAGATCTTCTATGACAGAGGGCCTCAAAAGGGGTGTACTGACATAAAATGTGGGATTTCCTGCGGTTGCGGCAGGTTCGTTGAGGTGTGGAACCTTGTTTTTACGCAGTTTGACAGGATGCCGGACGGAAAACTTCAACCATTGCCTGCCAGAAACATCGACACAGGAATGGGTCTCGAGAGGATAACGGCTGTTGTAACCGGAGCTGACAGTAATTTTGAGACCGATCTTTTTGCCCCGCTTATAGCGAAAGCGCGTCAAGTAACGGGCAAGGCAGATAATGGGGCGCTTAGGATAATAGCCGACCATGCCAGGGCGGCGGTTTTCGCGATAAATGATGGTATAGCGCCTTCGAACGAAAAACGAGGCTATGTGGTAAGGAAACTTATACGAAGGGCATGGCTTAAGGGAGGTTTTCCTGACGGCCCTTTTATCTACCGGATGGTGCCTGATATAACTTCTATGTTCCGCGATGTCTACCCGGAGATGGATGAGAATAAGGAGCATATCGCCGCGATAATCGAGGGCGAGGAAACGAGGTTCAATGAGACGCTTAAGGAGGCCTGTCCGATATTGGAAGATATGATATCTTTAGGTAACGGTGCCATAACCGGGGAAGATGTATTTAAATTGGTGGATACTTACGGTATGCCTCCGGAAGTGATACAGGACATATGCCAGAGCCGCGGTGTTACGGCGGAAATGCGGACTTTCCAGGATTTTATGGAAAAACGCAAAGAACAGTCGAGACGTGGAAGTGATATCTCAGGTGATTTTATTTTCAAGCCAGATCTTTTTAAAGATGCCCCCCGGCAGGATGTTTCCGGAGATCTCCCTCTTGATGCTCGGATATTGTTGATGTCAAAAAACGGCGCGATCGCGCCTAAAATGGGAAAAGGCGACCGTGGGGAAATAGTAACAGATCCGGTGAGCGGTAAGTTTTACGCTGAATCCGGAGGGCAGGTTGGAGATAAAGGGTTTATATCCGGATCCGGTGGCAGGATGAGGGTAGTGAACACTTTATCTTCGGATGGACGCATAATACACCAGGTGGAGGTGGAATCCGGGAGTTTTTCTCAGGGAGATAAGGTGGTGGTGGATCTTGATCTCGACAAGAGAGAGAGAGCTACGATGAATCATACGGCCACACATCTTTTGCAGGCGGCGCTCAGGTCGGGGCCGCGAGCAGCCAGCTGCGTCATGCCACGCCACAGCGGCTCTTCGTCGGTCGTCCAGCCGGTGTACATGCGGGCGAGCAGGCCGACGGCCGAGGTGGAGGGC
>CAYMBK010000162.1:0-2712 GCA_964388645.1 uncultured Planctomycetia bacterium
ATCCCGAAGTAGCCGCTCAAACTCATCGAAGGCTTCACATTCGTCTATTAAGCTCCTCAGAACGGTATCTTTTTCAAGATTGAAAACAAAATGTTTTTCTTTCCGTTTTTCGAGCGCTCTGGTGACAAAAGAAGATTTACCCACCTGGCGGGCGCCCTCAACAAGCATAACATTTTTGTTGGTGGACTTATCCGTGATAAACTCTTGAATTTCCGCGTCTAATGACCTTGGTATATACATATTATCTCCATCTTATAAACGTTATGTGTATAGAATATATCATTTTTATACAAAAATCAAGTGGAAATATCTTTAGATCCTTAGGTCACCTTCGGCTCTCTCCCCTTCGGCCAGACGGCCTCAGGACAGGCAGGATGACCGGGTTCGTTTACTACCCCAGTTCGCTTGTCACATCTTTCCACGGCAGAAGTGTTATCTCTCCCGTTACTTTGTCAGTTCTATCAGAAAGACTCACTATATAGCCATGGCTCCCCTTTTGCCGCGGCAAGAAATACATATTCGGGTCTTTCCGAGGCAAAAAAGTCTTCGGTTTCGCTCTGGTGCCTCAGGTCAAGATATCGGTGTTCCCTGTATATTATGTTTAGGTAACGCTCTTTGCGTAGTTTTCTCATTAGGGCCGAACCTACCAGCCCGTCATGGCCCGCTACGTATATTTTTGAGGTTTTATTCATTAGTTTACCTTTTCGGTTATCGTATCATTTAGTCCAACGGAAAAAGGGGACACGATACTTAATTGCGCCTTGGAATAGCCGGGACAATTAAGTTCATGTCCCCTTTTTCCTTCGCTTGTATAGCGCCGTGCTCGGAGAACGCAATTGTCATGATATAAGGAACTTTTGGAAATTTTCGCGGGTGATAAGTTCTACCCCGCTCCCCGGATAGGCCCCCATGAAGTCTTTTGGAGGATCATATTGCCTGGGGTTAAGCTTGAACTCAAAACCCTCAAGCCTGCCTCCCTCTTCTTCTATGTAATCTATCTCTTTCTGCTGGTGGGTCCTCCAGAAATATACATTCTTCCTTATCCCGAGATTAGAGTTGCTTTTGATCCTTTCGGATATCATGAAGTTCTCGAAAAGCGCCCCGGCGTCTGTCCTGATATTCAGCGGGTTAAGATTGTTTACCAGGGCATTCCTTATCCCCGTGTCATAGAAATATATCTTTCTCAGCTTCTTAAGCTCATTGCGGAGGTTTCGGCTGAAGGGCATCATCCGGAAGATAACGAACGCCTGTTCGAGTATATTAAGGTAACTTTCAACGGTTTTTTTGTCTATTCCCACTGTCTCCGCAAGCTCGTTATAAGAAACTTCGCTTCCTATCTGAAGGGCCAGGGCCTGTAGAAGGCGCAAGAGGACGTCATGCCTTTTGATGTTCTGGTATACCAGGACATCCTTATAAAGGTAGCTGTCCGCAAGTTGGGCCAACACCCCGGGATCTTCTTTGACAACGACTTCAGGATACATCCCGTATATCATGCGCCTCTCCAAAAGCCGTGTTATGTCATTCGGCTGGTATATTCCCGAAAGTTCATGTACGCTGAACGGGTACAAATGGAATTCTATCTTCCTTCCCGTAAGAGGTTCTTTTATCCTGTCAGATAGTTCAAAAGAAGAAGACCCTGTTGCGATAACATGCAAGTCCGGAATATTATCCGCTATCAGTTTTAGAGTAAGACCGATATTTTCAACACGCTGGGCCTCGTCTACAACAACAAGCTTTTTACCGAAAAGATATGCCTTAAGTTCAGTTGAAGTCTTGCCGGCAAGATTTTGCCTTACATCGATCTCGTCACAGTTTAGATAAAGAGAATGCTCCCGATGATCCTCGAGTATCATTTTTACCAGTGTAGTCTTCCCTGCCTGTCTGGGACCATAAACTATAACTATTTTACCCTTTGAAAGTGATGATACTATTTGTTTCTCAATGTCGCGTCGGATAAACATTAAAATCTCCTTATTTTATATATTTTAGGTATTTAAATACCCTAAATATATATAAAGTGTACCATCGAATTCGGCAGAAGGCAAGAGAAACGCGCCGTGCTCGTATATCGCCTTCCTGTTGAACCGGGTTCCTTCAACTTGTAAACGACTCTTAGTAAACCCGGTTCAAGCGCCTTCGCCTGTTTGTGAACCTGGTTGAAGCGGCTGAAGCTTCCAGCCTAAGTCCTCTAAACTTCTTAACTTCTCAACCTCTTAACTCCTTTACTTCTACCAGCTCGCCCGTAACATCCTTCCATGGCAAAAGTGTTATGTCTTCCGTTACTTTGTCAGTTCTATCAGAAAGACTCACTATATAGCCATGGCTCCCCTTAAACTTAGTCATCTGTTTTTTTAAGTTATCGATATGGCCGGCGCGGGGAGTACGGGTAGATTTGATCTCAAAAAGTTTCTTGCTGCGCCCAAGATCTACCAGAAGGTCTATTTCTTTGTGATTGGAATCGCGGTAGAAATACAGTTCGAAATTTAAATTGTGATTGAATTTATATTTAAGAGCTTCCGATACAAGAAAATTCTCAAAAAAAGCTCCTCCCTGGGGGCCTACCCTCAAGGTCTCGGCATCCTGGTACCTCAGTATATACGACAAAAGCCCGGTATCAGTAAAATATAATTTAGGGCTTTTTATTACGCGTTTATTTAAATTTCTTGTGTAGGGCCTTAAAAGATAGATCATACGTGTGCTTTCTAAAAGAGA
>CAYMBK010000163.1:0-3602 GCA_964388645.1 uncultured Planctomycetia bacterium
AGGCCCGGCAAAGAGAACGGAGCTGTGGGTGTGGATATCGGGAGCTATTCTGTCAAGGTATCCGTGGTCGGTGGTTCCGCGGAAGGGCCTGTCCTGGAAGCGTACAACGTTAAGAACATCACCCCATCAGGATCTAAACCGGACCTAGGCAAAGAAGTAAAAGAAGCGCTGAACGAGATCGATGTCCTGCCGGAGAGTGTGAATCTTTCGGTATTCGGTCCGGACGTTATCGTCAGGTTCATAAATTTACCGAAGATGACAAAAGAACAACTTGATGCCGCGCTTATTTTTGAGGCAGAGAAGTACATACCGTTCAATGTCCGCGAGGTTGTTCTTGACAGTGTTGTAATAAATGACTCTCAGGAAGACGGCCAGATGAAAGTTCTCCTGGCGGCGGCGAAAAGAACCCCCATAGAAGCTATTGTCCGTGTTTTCGGTGACATGGGTATGCATGTCAATTTTATAGACATAACGGCCTTTGCCGGGTTCAACGCTTTTATGGCAACTGAGGGATCTTCGCTTAAGAACGGAATAGCGCTTCTTGATATCGGCCATTCGCAGACATCCCTGCTTATATCGGTGGACGGGTCTCCTTTTTTTGTCAGGCAGATACATATCGGGGGAAGGGATATAGATGCCATGCTCGCCCGGACTCTCTCTGTTACGGCCGAGAAAGCTTCAGAATACAAAAGGGGTATAGGGGATTTTGATAAAGAAACCGTGGCTGGCTGTGTCAAGAAAGTGCTTGACGGCATGATCAGGGAGATACAGCTTTCTTTCGGTTATTTTGCCGGAACATGCAATAGTTCCATAGACGGGATATATTGCTCGGGGGGGATGATATACAGTCCCGGGGTGATAGAGTACATTACCGAAAAAATGGGGATGAAAGTTGAGAAGTGGGATCCGGTGCGCGGAATGAAGGTTTCCGAAAGCGTTTCCAGGGTGGATCTGGATTCCGTTTCGTCATGCCTGCCTGTCAGCATCGGACTGGCGATCAGAGGATAGGAATTGAGGGGTTCCAGGATGATTGAGATAGATCTTCTTCCCAAAGAGCTTAGGGCAAAAAAGAAAACGATCGCGGGCGAAGGCGTGTTCGATCTTTACGCTATGCCTGCGGCCGCTGTAGTGGTTTTCACGGCGCTGCTCGTATGGGTCTTTATAGCTTTTTTCGAGGGCGGGAAATCCAGGAGAGTAGATGAGCTTTATTCTAAGTGGGAGGAGATAAAGCCGCAGAAGCAAAGATTTGACCAGCTTTCAGCTGAGATCGCCGAGGTTGAAAAGGCTCTTGAATTCGTAAAGAAGATATCAAAGACCGAAATAAACTGGTCAAAACTTCTGGGAGGGCTTAATGAGGCTGTGACACCGGGAATGTGGCTTTCCAGGCTCAATCTCGAGGGAAAGGGTAAGACTTTTGATTACAAAAGCCCAACGGACGTTCCGGAGAGGCTTATACTGACCGGATATGTTATTGGGAATAGTGAAGTAGCTACGGCAGGTGTGGCGCGTTTTATAGCCAGCCTCAAAGAAACAAAGGACTTTGAGGATTTTTTTGAGGAGATAGAACTTTTGGATATGAGGTCCCAGGAATTGAGCGGCGAGGACACGATGTTTTTCAGGTTGAAATGTGAATTCAAGAAGAAAGAGGTCGTCGCCGAACCGGCCGTGACAAAAAGGAAGAAAAGGACATCTAAGAGGCCCGCGGGAAAGTGAAAACATGGACATCAGAGAGTTAAAGGCAGAGCATATCAAAGAGTTTATTAAAGACCCGGAGAAGAGGCCGTATGTTATCATCTCCGCCGCGATTGTGTTTTTTCTCCTTGTTGTTCTTTTTGCCGCGGCGCCCGGCGTCAGGTCTTTTTTGGATATGTCGTCACGGCAGAGAGAAATGGATGAGAGGAATATTCTTGCCGAAGAGGATATATCCCGGCTGGATGAAGTAGCCGTGAAACTCGGCGAACTCAAAAAAGAGTATTCTAATTATGCATCCAACATACCGGGACGCAAGGAGATAGGGGAATTTCTGGAAAGCCTGGCCGTTACCGCGGGTGAATCTGATGTCATACTGCTAAGCGTCACGCCGCTTGAGCAAAGGAAGGTCGACACAAGTCAGGAGATAGACACTTATTCGGATATGATGGTGGTCATCTCCGCTAAAGGAGGGTATCATCAGATAAACCGTTTCGTGGATTTTCTTGAGAGGGGACGGGGGTTCTCCACGCTGCGTGATATAAGGATACAGCACGACCCCAGGAATCCTACCAGGCACGATGTTGACATCGTTCTCAGGATATATGTTAAGACGGGAGATGAACAGAATGGCGGTAAGTAGGCGGATCAATTCTATAGTTATGGCGATAGCGCTTATCGTATTTTTTCTTGTAGGGGCGGTGTTTGTCCGCGCAGACGAAAAAAGAGGTGTTTTCGTTTCAAGAGACCCATTTGTACCGCTTGTGGGGGTGGACAGGGCAAATGTAAGTTTAGGCATAGAAAGCATTTTTACTGCTACGGATGTGAGGTTCGAGGGGATAGTCTCAGGATCTGACGGGAAAAAAGCGCTTGTGCTTAACGGTGAGATCATTGGCGAAGGGGAGACGATAGGCCTCGTTAAGGTGATCAGCGTGGGTTTGAACGAGGCGAAGATAACGATCGACGGTAAAGCACATACTGTAACTTTATATGAATAGAAGCCGCATGGACGGGCCACGGCCGATGGCGGTGTGGAACTTAAAAAGGGGGAAAGCCGATATTTTATACCGGTATTTTGGGAGGTGCCATGTTTGAAAAAAGTATCTTGGGATCGAATAAGGCCGTAAGAGCGTGTGTGGCGTTGTTTGTTCTGCTCTGGGCTTTGTTTGTGCCATGCGCGAAAGCCCAGGTAAGTCAAGCTTCAGCGGTGGGAGGTTCCGGGGGCGGGGTGTCGTCCGGTGAGCTTATGAAAAATGCCTCATCGGGTTCGGTATTGCCGTCTCCCGGTAACGTGACCGTGAATTTTAAGGACGTTGAGATCAAGACGGTTCTGCACTACCTCTCCGAGGTAAGCGGCATAGACATCATACCCGCTCCCGGAGTGGACGGGAAGGTGACGATGCGCCTGAGGGATAAGTCATGGGAAACAGCGCTGGATATAGTCACACGGAATTACGGGTATGTCTATTCCGTCGAGGGCGAGATAATCAGGGTGATGCCGCGCGGTCAGCTTGCCGCGGAGGAAACGGTTACGGAGGTGATACGCCTCAATAATTTGACCCGCGAGGTGGAGCTTTTGCGGGCTTCTCAAAGCGCGTCGGACGAAGTGGCTGTAACCCGAACAGAGGTAAGCATACAGCAGCTTATGCGCGCGGTGAACGCTTTGCTTGACGCAAGAAGGGGAGAAGGAGCGACTTTCATACAGAGCGTGAATTCCATAGTCGTTACCGCCATACCTACAAAGATGGGAGAGATAAAGCGCATCGTTAGCGCCATAGACCAGCGCCCCGCGCAAATAGTGCTTGACGCTAAAGTGGTAGAGATAACGCTCAGGAAAGACGAAAGGTTCGGTATAGACTGGAATACTGTTATAAGCGCGGCCGGGGCAAGGAGGCCCATAACCTTTCCGTTTA
>CAYMBK010000164.1:0-9342 GCA_964388645.1 uncultured Planctomycetia bacterium
CGCGGGAATATTCCGTTAACCCGGAGGCATAATGACCCGCGAACTCAGCGATGTCTTTTTGGACCCTGCTGCCGGCCCTTGAAATAAGGCGGTAAGATATCTCAGGTTTGATGGCAATTCTTTCTATCGAAAAAAAAAGGTCTGCTTGTTCTCTTAAAGGGAGGATCTGCGCGCGCGCTGACGGAACTAAAGCCGCGCAGAGAATAAAGAAAAAAAAGACTCTTCGCATCTTTGAAAAACCGTATCGTTCCATATTTTTGTCTCTCGAGACAGGAAAGAAAAGAACGCAGGCCACCTAAATTTTCTGGTTTATCAGCCCCAGGACCTTGTCTATTTCAAAAGGCTTGTATATTATGTCGGAAGCGTCCTCTTCTATCGCCTTATGGACCATTTCGTCTACCGAATATCCGGTCATCATTATGACCCTGGTTTTGGGAGATATTTTCTTTACCTGCTTCAGTGTCTCGATCCCGTTCATACCGGGCATCCTTATATCTACGAACATGATATCGAAAGAATCCTCTCCCACTTTTTTGAGGGCCTGCTCACCGGCATAACAGCTTTCGGCTTTGTACTTATTCGCTTTCAGAATATCGCAGAAAACATCGGCGAAATCCTTGTTATCATCTACAATAAGTATGTTGTTATCTCCCATCCCTAACCTCCGTTAGTATAAAAACTCCCCAGACGTCCCTGCTCCGGGCATACAAAAGCAAACTCAATACGCGCAAACAACATCTCCGTTAAAATAACACATCCGTCATCGACACAAACGTCATTATCCTGACCGAGTACGCACTGTGAATAGATTATACGCTCTAAATATGAAAATATCAAGACCAGCCACAAACAAGCAGTGTTTTTGAGATCACTTCATCGGGGCCTTTGGCCCCTCCTCGTAATGGCGGAGCTTGATAAGATACTTTGTAAGAAGGGAAGTTTTTGGTGCGATATAGAAATGTCACATGTCAAGGTCTGACCCCAAATGTCCGCGTCTTAAGGATAAGCTGGGCCAGATCCATGTCCATACCGGATGTTATTTTTATGTTTTCCTCTTTTCCTTCGGTCACGGCGACCTCCCCTCCGGAAGAGAATACAAGGGTGCAGTCGTCACCTGCCCCTGTCACCCCTCGCTCTAAAGCTTTCTTATGCGCTTCCATAATAACTTCATATTTAAAAACCTGGGGGGTCTGTATCCTACCGAAAGTCTCCCTCGAGGGGATACCCCAAACTCGGCCGTCACAAATATCAACTACGGTATCGTTTATGCCGACAACCGGAGCCGCCGCGCCTGTGTTTGCGGCTTTTTCAAGAAGATCGCTTATGCCGTCTGCCGTTAAGAACGGCCTGGCAGAATCGTGTATGAGCACATATCCCGTCGAAGAAGAACAGCTGCTGAGCCCCAGAAATGAAGACTCCTGGCGTGTGTCTCCCCCGGGAACAATTTTACTTATTTTTCTCGAACCTGTCACCGCGACAATATCTTCCATTACGGAGATATGGCTCTTATTGCACACCACTATAACCTCGGATACCTCGTCGGAAAGTTCGAAAACCTCCATAGAATAAGTTATGACGGGCTTTCCGCCAAGCAGCAGAAACTGCTTGGGGATCTCGGACCCCATCCTCGTCCCGCTGCCTCCGGCTAATATCAAAGCTACTGTTTTTTTCATATCGTCCGGCCTGTTATACTGTTATGAACGTGTGATGTCAGCCTTTTTTAAACCACCCGAGGAATGCTCGTATCCTGAAATTTCCCAAATTCCATAAGCTTTACGCCGTCCACGGTTATGGTCGGTTTGTTTATAACTCCATCGAGATGAAGCTGCACATCGTTCGTTCCGCCAAAAGACGTGTTGTTACCCAGCGCGACATGGGCTGTTCCGATAACTTTCTCGTCTTCAAGTATGTTGCCCGTTATAATAGCCTTGGGGTTAAGCCCTATGCCCAGTTCCGCTACTTTATAAGCTCTGGCTCCGGCCCGGTCGAGCCGTTCCACAAGTTTTCGCGATCCTTCTCCCTCGATATCGACTACTACGCCACCTCTGGCTTTGAAAATAAGCGGAGAGCGCAGTATCCCTAGATCCGCGAAGGAGGTATCAACAACGTAAACCCCCTCGCAGGTTTCCGGAGCGAACGCTATTTCCCCCTCAGGAAGGTTACCGTACGCTCCCGGAAAATCCAGCATCCCTCCGTTCTCGCCAAAAAATATCCCTTTTCCCACCTTGAAAATTATGTCTGTGCCGGAAGAAGATGACATATGGATGGAGGAACTCGCGCTCAATACACCATGCAAATACGCTGACCTTTTTCTCATGTTCTCGTAATCCACGTCAAGGCAACGATTAGCCATATCCTCCGTTATGGAAGGCATCGTGGCTATCCTCGCGCCCCGCTTGCTGGCTTCTCTTCTCGCGGAAGTATGTGTGAGCGACCTGTCGGTTATTAAAAGTTCAACGTCATGATTAAGCATCTCCCCGGCAACACTATCAGGAGGTTCAGCCCCATGCTCAGCCGTAGGATCTATGACCAGCAATTTTGCTTTTTTCGTTATTTTCCTGGCGGCAAAGTAAAAAGCCTCTCCTATGTCCTTTTTTATCGTATCGGTAACTATCAAACAAGACTCTTCCCGCCGTAATTTAAGGGACGTCCCAAAAACTTTTTTGATCGCCTCGCTGTTCACCATTTTTCACCACAACTCCTTTTTTTAACGCTATCTCCCCGGATAGGGCTCACTACGGGTTTATTTTAAAAGCCACGCGCCATACACCACGAACACCATGCCTATGACTTTCGCAAAGGTGACCGTTTCTCCCAAAAACGCCGCGCCCAGAATAAAAGCGATCAGCGGGTACGCTCCCGCCACCGGAACTACTCTGGAGACTTCCCCTATCTTCAATCCGTGGTAGAACGCGATCTGGGCGAGGAAACTGGCCACAAAACCGGCAAGGACAAGCAGCGCGGCCGCCTTCGGCTCTACCGACCTGATCTCCCCGGGCTTGACAATGAAAAGGCCGAGTATAAGAAACCCGAAAAAGACCCCCAAAGACCTGAAAAAAAGGGCCGTGAACGGAGGGGTCCGGGTGAGCCCCAACTTTTCCATAAATGGAACCACTCCCCACATGCAGGCCGTAAGCACCGCCCACCAAAAAGCGCTCATTTCCGCCTCCTGTGATCATTCTCCGGATATCCCGCTTCAGTAAGCCGGGATATCTTTCAGCGCCTTCTCGGCTCAGTCCACCAATTGTATCACTAAAACGCCGCGCAGGCAAATAACATGAAAATGAAGTAGCATCAACGAGATCGCTTCGTTTTTGATATTACTTCGTCGGAGCCTCTGGCCTCTCCCCGTAATGACCCATGGAGGGAGGGGGGCAAGGGACACTTCGTCGGCGCATCTTCTTCCGCTATCGCCGTGATGCCCCGCACTTGCATATGGCGCTACTCACGTATATACTTTAGGTGCTATGCACCGATTGAACAGTTCAAAATACTACTCTTGTCCGGCTAAGCCACTTTTTGTGGCTTTCGTAATGTTATTCTTTTTCGCCGCAATGTGCGGTAGCGAAGAACCTGTTCTGATCTTTTCAGGGAACAATAACTCTCCGCCCTACTCTTTTGTTCAAGGGTCAACTGCTTCGGGATTTGGCGTGGACCTCTCCCGCGTCATTTCCTCCGTTATAAAAAGGGACATCCAATTCCGCCTGGCGCCTGAGAAAGAATATATCCGGGACCTTACAAAAGGGGTCATAGACGGCATAGCGGGAGCCCCTGTTCTTCCGGAACTCAGAAAACACATTTCATATTCCATCCCTGTTTTACAGCTGGACTGCGCCATTTTTGTTCTGCATAGCACAGAATTCGTGCGCGGACTGAAATCTTTGGACGGCACTATTGTAGCGATGAAAAAAGGAAGCCTTTACCTCGAACACGTAAGAAACGGAAATAAAAAAGTGAATATCCTGGAAACGGAAACGCTGCGGGAAGCCTTCGGGAAACTCCGTAACGGCGAAGTAACGGCGGTTATATCAGAAAAGAACATGGCACTGTACCATATCAGCGAAAACAGCCTTGAGGGAATAAAGATCGTTGGGCCTTCTGTCGGACCAAGATACGACTATTCTATCGCCGTCAAAAAAAGAGACTCCGCGCTTCTCGGAGATATTAACCGAGCAATAAGGGTCCTTGAAGAGAACGGGACTATAGATAATCTTAAAAGAAGGTGGTTCGGGGTTTCCCTGGTCATCCCGTTCCCATGGAAAAGAGTTTCTATAGTCATTGGCGTGATAACGGGCATCATAGCGCTGCTGATGACCGGACTGTGGGTAACATCACTAAACGCCGCCGTGAAAATAAAAACAAACCACATACAGATGCTGTCTAAAAAGATACAAGAAAAAGATAAGCTGGCAGTGCTCGGTAAATTGGCCGGACAGATAGCGCACGAACTGCGCACTCCATTGAGCATAATAAGCAACTCCGTGTTCCTCCTGAAAAAAGAAGGCTACAAGGACAAAGATGCCTTTGAAAGAAGGTTGTATCTCCTGGAAGACAAAGTCAGGCTTACCAGTAACATACTCGAAAGCATCCTCAGCTACTCCAGAGTAAAAGCGGAGGTAGCCTCTACGATATCCGTTAAAGACTGTTTGGAAGAGGTCATGAAAGACATGGAGATGCCTCCCGGTATACATAAGAATATCGTAGTGAACCAGGCGGAAAAACTTCACGTTTTCATGGATTTTCACCAGCTTTACAGTATATTCCGCAACCTCATGACCAACTCCGTGCAGGCAATGAAAAGTTCAGGCACACTGAGCGTTCATGTATTCTTTCTTGAGGAGGAAAACTCCATAGTAACAAAAGTTTCCGATACTGGGCCGGGCCTGTCGGGCATTACATCCGAACATGTTTTTGACCTTTTTTCAAGCACAAAGATCACTGGGACGGGGCTTGGCCTGCCCATATCAAAATCGATCGCGCAAACCAACGGGGGTACCCTGTATCTTGAAAAATCGTCGTCTTGCGGAACCACTTTTGTCCTTAAGCTCCCTTCTTCGGGGGAAATGAAAAATGGTAAAAATACGTAAGAAAAGACCGGAGCACAATATACTCATCGTTGACGATGACAAGGATATGTGCCTTTCTCTGGCTGATGTCATCTCTCTGGACGATGACTGCGCCGTTGAATTTTCCACTAACCCCAAAAACGCTATCGCAATGGCGCGGGCTAAAGACTATTCTCTTATTATAATTGACTACAAAATGCCGGTAATGAACGGTATCGAAGTGCTAAGGGCCTTAAAAAAGATCAAAGCGGAAACACCCGTTATAATGCTCACAGCGTTCCTGTCCACCGAGCTGGTCGAGGAAGCCCACAAAGAAGGTATAGCCATTGTACTCTCCAAGTTTATCTGGCCGGACGAACTCTTAAGGCAGGTCAGCACCGCGTTAAAAAAATAACTAGTGCCAGCCCGACGATCCTCCTCTTGTCAAAAAGCGTTAAGTATGATAATGTATCCGTGAAATTTATCCTGTTTATCAATAAATTGCCGGAGACCCGGCGAAAAGGAGATCTGTATGAACAACCTGATAATACCCCTTATAGGCGTACTGGGGCTTATTTCCGCCTTGCTCACCTTCCGGTCGCTGATGAAACTAAGCCCGGGGTCATCTGTCATGGAAGAGATAGCGCAAGAAGTACACAAAGGCGCTATGGTCTTCCTCAAAAGGGAATACACGATAATACTGGCATTCGTCGCCGTAATGTTCGCGGTTATCTCTTTTTTCCTGACACTTGGAACAGGCCTGGCCTATCTAAGCGGAGCCTTCTGTTCCATGCTGGCGGGTTTTATCGGGATGAAAGCCGCTACGCGTTCAAGCGCCCGGACATGTGAAGCCGCGAGAACAAATGGTGCCGGCGAAGCTCTTGCCGTGGCTTTTAAGGGCGGTTCTGTAATGGGCATAACCGTAGCTTCTCTGGGAGTTCTGGGAGTAGGCGTATGGTTCGCCATCACTAAAGACACATCGGTAATAACGGGGTTCGCTCTGGGAGCGAGCTCGATCGCTCTTTTTGCCAGGGTGGGAGGCGGGATTTTTACCAAGGCCGCGGACATGGGTTCCGACCTTGTAGGTAAAATAGAGGCCGGCATCCCCGAAGACGACCCTCGCAATCCCGGCGTAATAGCGGATAATGTGGGTGACAACGTCGGTGATACCGCGGGAATGGGTGCCGACCTTTTTGAATCATATGTGGGAGCGGTAATAGCCACTATGGCCATAGGCGCGACATTACCCAACGCCTTTCCCTCCATGTTCCTGCCTCTGGTCCTTATAACCATCGGCCTCATAGCTTCGGCCATTGGCGTAGTTTCCATAAATTTTCTCAAAAACATGAACCCTCAGACGGCCCTGAGGAACTCGACATTTATTTCGGCTATCATATTTCTGGCGGGGGCCTATTTTGCCACCGGTACCCTCATGAATGAGCTGAACGGGTTCTGGGCCATTCTTGCCGGACTTGCCGGCGGCATGCTCATAGGTATTGAAAGCGAATATTTCACTTCCGGAAAACCAATAAAAAACATAGCTGAACAGTGCAAGTCAGGTCCGGCTACAGCGATAGTGGCGGGGCTTGCCGTCGGATTTGAAAGCACTATTCTACCCGTACTTACACTGGTAGGAGCTATGCTTGTTTCATACCATTGCGCCGGACTTTACGGCATCGGTCTTGCCGCGGTGGGGATGCTATGCACCATAGGCATAGTAATGTCAACGGACTCTTACGGGCCTATCGCCGATAACGCCGGCGGCATATCGGAAATGGCCGGCCTAGACAAAAGCGTTCGTAAAATAACAGACAAACTTGATTCGCTGGGCAATACCACAGCAGCTATCGGAAAAGGTTTTGCCATAGGCTCAGCAGCCCTCACCGCCCTGGCGCTTTTTGTGGCTTTTCAGAAAGTGACGGGTATTACGGGTATAGACCTTATAAAGCCCATACCCGTAGCGGGGCTTTTCATCGGAGCTCTCGTACCTTTTGCCATAGCGGCAATGACGCTAAAATCCGTTGGAAGAGCCGCGGACAAGCTCGTACAGGAAATACGCAGGCAGTTCAGGGAGATAACCGGACTTATGGAAGGTACCGCTAAGCCCGATACACAAAGTTGTGTTGACATCGCCACAAAAGGCGCTCTCAGAGAAATGGTTTTGCCCGGCATAGTAGCGGTGGTCTCTCCTGCTTTGGTGGGCATATTTCTGGGAGTGGAAGCTCTTGGAGGGTTCCTTGCGGGAGCGACTGTAACAGGAGTCCTTCTGGGGATAATGATGTCCAACGGAGGCGGCGCCTGGGATAACGCCAAGAAATGGATAGAAGAAGGTAATCTGGGAGGAAAAGGCACGGAAACCCATCAGGCCGCCGTAGTCGGCGACACCGTGGGAGACCCGTTCAAAGACACTACCGGCCCGGCCATGAACATACTCATAAAACTCATGGGTATCGTATCGCTGGTATTCGGATCGCTTTTTGTCGTTTTGAATGAAAAGTTCATGGGCCTGTTCTAAAAGCCTTTGTCATATCTAGAAGCTGTACTACAAAAAGCCCTCGCCCGGCCCTGCGGGTGAGATCGGCAACCAGGGAGATATCACATATGGACTTGGATAAAATAATACGTAAAGTACCCGGGTTCCCAAAACCCGAGATCCTTTTTTATGACGTTACGAGCATTTTTACCTGCCCGGACGCTTTTAGATACGTAATAAGCACCATGTCGGAGATGTACAAAGATACCGAAATAGACGGAATAGTCGCCGTGGAAAGCCGGGGGTTCATTCTGGGGGGAGCTTTTGCCTTGGATCGCGGCGTTCCCATGGTTCTTGCGCGTAAAAGTGGAAAACTCCCGGGAGATACGGTCAAACAGGCCTATTCGTTGGAATACGGCGAAGCGACCCTTGAAATACACACATCTGACCTCACTTCCGGTAAAAAGTGGCTTATAGTAGATGACCTTATAGCTACGGGCGGCACCCTTGAAGCTGTAGCGAAAATGATAGAATCGCGCAAAGCGGAAGTGGCGGGCATTTTTTCCATAATCGGGCTGCCCTTTCTCGATTACGGAAAAAAGATAGGGCAATACTCTCCCCGTACGCTTATAGACTACCACGGGGAATGAACCGAAATCGTACAATGAACACTTATGGGATAAGCACGCCTGAAAAGTAACGCTCAGAAAAAGCACCTTCGGATAAAGCCGGTGAAGGCAGACAAAGGCATGCGATGCTGAAAAACTTATTTTTACTGCTCGTATCGGCACTCTTGATAGCCCCCTCCCCTGCTAGCTGCGAAAGTGCCACTCATCCCCGTGTTGGCGTGTGGGTTACTGTTTTCTCTAAGGAAAATGTCCTTCATTCCCGGGAAAACGCGGATAAAATGCTCGATGTTTGCGAGAAGTCGGGAATAACCGATATTTACCTCCAGGTCTACAGAGCGGATAAAGCTTATTACGACTCCAAACTTACCGACAGATCTGCTTTTGAAACAGTGCTCCTTTCCTCAGGAGATGACCTTATCCCCTACCTCATAGAAGAAGCCTTATCAAAAGGGATCCGGGTGCACGCATGGGTTAATCTCTTGAGCCTGGCGCACAACCACGAAGCTAACATAATTAAAAGATCGGGAAAAGAGGTCCTTACCTATGACCAGAAAGGAAGGACTTCCATGTCATCTGGCGGAAAAGATGAACTGGACAGATACTACTCCAGGGAAAATCAGCTTTTTCTGGAACCGGGAGACTGGAGAGTACGCGAGTATCTGGGAAACATTGTGACGGAGATCCTGACGAAATACCCCGGATTTGGCGGGCTTCACCTCGATTACATAAGATACCCTACCACGACGCCTTATATACCGGGGGCACGATTTACCTCTCACGGGGTAAGTTACGGATACAACCGCATGAATATCCTCAACTTCAGAAAAGCCACCGATCTGGACCCTTCCCTTATGGACATGAACAGGGAAAATGCTTTTCTTTGGGACGAATGGCGCAGAGACCAAGTCACCCGGTTTGCGGCATATATATCCGGGAAAGCCCGAGAGATCGCGCCTTCCGCGGAAATCTCCGCCACTATAGTCCCGTCAGTAGAAAAAAGCTACTACTCTACTTTCCAGGACTGGACGGAATGGCTTGATAAAAAGATAGTCGACAATGTAGTAGTAATGAATTATACCGATGACATTGAGATCTTCAAGCTTTATTCATCTACCCTGATGATAAAAAATGTTAGTGAAAGAATATTTATCGGGATAGGGGCGTACCTCATGAACAATAATATTCCGAAGGTAAA
>CAYMBK010000165.1:0-3004 GCA_964388645.1 uncultured Planctomycetia bacterium
GCCCTTCTAAAGAACATCATGATGAGGATCCGGGACAGAAAGACCAAAGTCGCCATGGCCGATCTTACCGATAGGGCTCTGGAGATAGAGGTGGGAACGGCTAGAGACCTCCAGGAAGCGGCACGGCCGGAAGTGGAGGAGAAAAGCCCGTTCGAAAAGAGAATGGAAACGGCGGCGGGATGGATATCCAGGAATATCTTCAGAAGAAAAACCGAGGCTGTCCCGCGCTATGAAGACATCGGAAGCATTGAAGGGACGGGCATAAAGGTCAGCGTAATGATGACAGACGACGGGAAAATAAAAATATCTTCTGTTATGGGAGAAAGAGAAATAGATGCCGGAGAGCTAAAACAAGACGTATGGAGAGTTGTCCTGCCCAACATAGAGGTCTCTACGGACGGTGAGGGGAACATCGTGATGAGAAGGCGTCTTGAGATCTCCGGAGCGTCGGCCACATGGTCACCCACGGCAACGGCCCTTCTCGGCCTTTCCACCACCGCGATAGATCCGTCATCGCTTAAAAAATACAAATTTAAGGAAATGGAGGAGCGTGACTTCTCTGTGACGACAGTTGAGAATAACGTGAAAAAGCAGCAAGGGAAAACAGCCCAGCGGGAACAGTTCCTCATAAGAATGAAAGGCAAGGCAAAAGATACGCTGTCACATATAAAAGACGCCGCTCAGGGGTCCCTTAATGCCATGCGGTCGGCTGTTGTTTTCCTCGGAGTAGATAAGAATGACTTCACAGGGTTTGTAAACGACGTTCAGCAGGGACGGACACGCATAGAGGTAGGGGTCATGGTGGCCGCTGCCTTCATAGTTAAACATGCGCTTGAAAAGCTCGGCGAGGACAGTAAGAACCTGGGGTATGCCCGGGATGAGATGAGAAGGGCGCGGGACATGCTCGAGTCGGCCCTTCCTGAAGAGGTCGGAACGGGGATGAAGGAAACCGTCAGGGAGTTCTTTTCGGGGATAGAGGAATTGGCCGCCATAAAGGACAAAAATGTCGCGTCCCAGAAACTTAGAGCATTGAGGGAGCGGTCCGAAAAACTGGAAGAGCAGGCCACTGAAGAAGAGACAGAGCGTTTAAAGACCCTGCCTGCCCCGCCTCAAGGAAGTAAAGGCTATGTTTTTACCATAGATGAGGTCATCCCCCCCGCGCTGATAAACGCTGTCGCGAAAGTAGCTAACAAAAAAGAGTGGGGCAGGCCTTCCCTCATAGTAGTTAACAACGTTGAGAACGCCCAGCAGGGTGTTGATTTCAGAGGCGCCTTCGACTTGTTCACTTTCGCGTCCAACCGCACATTGCGTGAGATAGTACAGATGCTGGGAAGAATAACCCGTCAGGATTCTGACAGCGGTAACCGTTATGTAGTGATGGATGAGGCGGGCTATGACGCCAACTTCGAGGACATAGACGAGGTCATCGAGGATATCTCGCTGGTAATGAAGAATATGGAGCAGCAGTGGGCCGATTCTGTCAATAACGCGCTCTCAAGCGGCGCGATCACACAAGAACAGGCCGATGAGCTCAAAGATGAAGGGGATATAAAGAAAGCTGTTGAGGCTCTGAATAAATATCGCCTGGAAGGGAGAAATGCCTTAACCGCCGAGGAACTTCTCCTCCTGAACGCCGCGGCTCTGATGGTGAAGTTCGATGTTACAGAAGCCCTGCTTTTTAAGATGGATGAGGAGCTCAGAAACCACTATAAAGCTCAGGTCAAGAGCATGATAGACGCGATAGCAGAGAGCCCGGAAAGGTCGGCGGCCAAGCGAAAACTTATAGCGGCATATGTCGCGCTAGAGAACCCCGTAACTGTAGAGTCTAAAGACCCTGCGGATACTGAAAGAGCCCTTTCCGCCAAAGAGACATCCGTTCACAGCGGACGCGACCGCCTTGTAGGCACCATAAAAGGCGTGCTTGAGCAGGCTGAGAACGCCATGTTCTCCGTTAAGGCACACCTGGAGACCGCCAGAGGTGATGGGGAGAACCGGAGCGAGGCTGAAACTAAAGTTGAAGAGTACCTGTCGCAGATCAGAGAAGCCAGGGAACTTGTGGATTCCGACCGGGAGATAACCGACGAAACTCAGCCCCTGATGCTGGCGGAAAGCCTGATGGATATGGTGAGGTCGGCTCTAAGTCTGGAGAACATGATGATCGGAGGACGGCAAATAGGGTCGGAGATCACCCCTCAGAAACAGGTAATGGAAGAACGGACCCCCGAGACGACGGAACTGGCCCGCGGACAGCTGGAAAGAGAACAGCCGACCCTTGTGGACGTTAAAGCCGAGGACGGGCATAAAGTAGCCGTGGAAATAGAAGGCGGTAGAGTGGTTTACAGCGCGTCCGAAAAAGAAGTTCCCATTGGATCCGAACCAGATGAAAAAGGCCGGGTGATGTACGCTGGTGACGCCAAAGGTGAGGTTATCTCTCCTGATATCCCCGCGGCCGCAGGACGTCTGTTATCGGACATCGCCGGGGGGATAGTTTTGGCGAGATCTTCAGACGGGACCGCCGCGGCCTTACGTACGGATAAAGAGGGAGTGGTTACGGAAACGTCGGATCAGAACGTTGTGCCTGTGGGGTCTAACGTTACAGCGGATGGAATGGTATTGAATGATGCCGGCCAGGAAATAGCCCGTACGGAAACTATTCCACTTTCTTCTCCCACGACCGGGAAGCTGACTTCACGGGGTAGAGCCTTTTGGAACCTTGTAATGTCTTTGAGAGGGCTTTCCAACGAGGACCGAGCGGCACTGGGTATGGCGAGGGCTCCCGGGGCGCCTCTTCCTCCTGATGCTCAAGGGGAAGAAGTTACTTTCAGTGTGAACTTCGAAGATCCGCGTGACGAGCTCTCTTCTTCCATTGAAATAGCCAGATGGCTGGCCGCTTCCGGGATAGAGGACCTCTCGTCTCTGCCGGATGTCACACCCGCCATGCTTTACAGCGGCAATATACTTTCCGTGGCGAATATCCTGCGGGAATATGGCATACCCCAGGCCC
>CAYMBK010000166.1:0-9831 GCA_964388645.1 uncultured Planctomycetia bacterium
ATACTCCGTCGCCTTCGGCATATCCCGGCCAATCGGGAATAGAGGCATTCCCCGCCGCCGTTAATACCCCATCGCCGTGAGACCCCAGAAAAGACCTGCCCTGAGCGTTCCCCACGCTCACGGTTCTTTCCCAAAGATTTCCGGAAAATTCCATTATACCGTAGTAACTCGACCCTGCCGCAACGCGCGTAGTTCCGCTTTTCGCGAATATCCCGGCTCTAAGCGGCCCTTTCCCTCCATCGCCGCCGGACAAAACGTGATCACCATAACAAACATTCGCTCCGGGAGTGGCAACTGTCTCGCTCCCGTCTTCCGGGCCAGACAAAGCCAAAGCGGCCGTCAGCGAGGTGGTACCCCACGCGTATTCTCCGCCAAGCGCGGCAATGTCTTTTCCCCGGGCGGCTTTTTCAAATTCGAGTTCCGTCATAGGCCGAAGAGCGGCCCAGTCAGCATAAGCGGCAACATCCATCCACGAGAGATATCCGCATGCCCGTTCCGGCCTTGAGGTAAAGGCCCTGCCTCCGGAGACGGAAACCGTATTACGCTCAGCCGTGCCGGAGGTGTTTTTTCCGGACGGCCCTGTTATGTCACGCCCGGCTTTCTGTCCGGCGGTGAGTGTATTAAAAAGATCAACCCATTGTTCCTCTGTTATCTCGTATTTCATACAATAGAACGCTCTGAAACCCTTGGGGAACGAATCCGAGATGATAAACTCCGAACCTGTCGCGTTTTCGCCGCCGTTTCCGGCCGACCTGTAGTAGAAACCGTTGAACTGCGCGTTGGTCACGAAGATCGCCGCTTCCGACTGTATATACCACGGGTCAGTCTCCGACATGTCCCTCCCCTGTGAAAAAGAGGCGTTTGAAACTTCGTAATCCCCGGCATGGAAAGACCCCGCCGGCACATAAACCATTTCTATCCCGAAGATCTTAATATCCGCGTTGTTCACGTCACCTTCTGACAGTCCGTCAAGAGTATAGGCCCAGACCAGTTTCACATTTTCCGACACAACTTTACCGGATCCCGTCCAGGAACGGCGCAAAAAACATCCCTTCCTATCCCCGGGAACTTCCATTTCCAGATTTACGCCTGTCCCGGCGGAAAACCCGGTCGGATCCACACCTGCCGCCGCTAAAGTCGCGTGCCCCCATGTGTTCCCGGAGTCTGTAGAATATTTCATGAACAACCATACCGCGTCATGATTTACGCTGTCTTTCCAGGAATTTTCCCAGCTTAAATTGAACTGCACGGTAGCCTTTCCGCTGCCGGCGTCGACCTTGATCACCGTTCCGTCAGATAGGTATAGATCGTTCGCTAAAACCGGCAACGAACAAAAGATCATCAACAAAACCACAATGCCTTTAATTCTCGTCTTCTTCATAATATTCTTTCCCTTCCCTACACGCCCGGATCGGACCTCACCCCTCTTCCTCCGGAATCCGGCAACCTTGCCGCGCTGGTGGTAGCCGCTCTGCTTCGGTCGGAGATCCCAAGAACGGACGGATCCAAATCAGCCCAGCTGCCACCGCGAAAACCCGAACCGGCGGCGGCAGATACACCCTGCCCCGTGACATAACCCGGCCAATCGGCATTGGTGGCGTTTCCCTCGTATCCTTGCGCGGCCTGAAGAATACCGTCGCCGTGCGAACCACGAAACATTCTCCCTTCGGGATTTCCTAATGTAACCGTTCTCTCCCACAAGTTACCGGATAATTCCATGTTCCCGTAATACCCGGCGCCTGCCTTAGAGCGCGTAGACGCGGCCGTAGCAAATATCCCCGCCCTCAAGGGCCCCTGCCCTTCGTCTCCTCCGGCAAATACAACGTTGCCGTAACAAACATTAGCCCCTTCGTTTGTCACGGTTTCGCTTCCTCCCTCAGCCCCGGAAATAACGGTTGCCTGTTCGGCCATAAAAACACCCCAGGCGTACTCTCCCATAGCGGGAATGACCCCGGCTCCCCTGGCAGCCTTTTCGAACTCGAGTTCAGTCATCGGACGTAAAGCCGCCCAATCCAAATAAGCGGCAAGGTCCGGCCATGAAAGATATCCGCACGCGCGCTCAGGCCTTGACGTTACCGCAAGCCCGGCATTCCTCGAAATCGTGTTCCTTGAAACTGTTCCTCCGGAATTCTTACCGGCAGGGCCTGTAATATCGCGGTTATCTTTTGCGTCCGAAGAGATCATGTTAAAAAAATCCACCCACTGGCCCTCGGTTATCTCATACTTCATCATGTAAAAAGCCCTGTAACCCGTAGGATAGTCACCGTTCCCCTCAAGTCCGCCTGATCCGCTCACTTCCACCGGAGAAATGTCTATATCGTCATTGGGGCTGAGCGCAGAAGAGACATTCACGCTGCCGGCAGAGATCTCAATGGCTGAAACAGCGGCTCCGGGAGATTTGAAAGCATATGTCGAAGAAATATTGCCATCGCCGTCACCCGCGTAAAAGGCTCCGGAGGGAATATACACCATTTCTATCCCGATCACTCTAACCCCTACCTCATCTTCCGGGCTAAGGCCGTCTACCGACCAGTCCCATACGACCTGCACACCTTCCATGTCGACCCGTCCCGCCCCTATAGACCCTCTACGAAAAAGACAACCCTTTCTATCCGCGGGAACTACGATGTCTATGTTCGGACTGCCACCCGAACTCATCCCGGGGGGATTCGTTCCGACCCCGCCCAAAGTGGCGTGTTCCCAAGTCAGGCCAAGGTCCTTAGTATATTTCACAAAAACCCAGACAGCATCATGGTTTACCGAATTTCTCCATGAATTATCCCATGACATATCAAAACTGACCGTTACGGTACCTGAGGAGGCATCCGGTTTTTCAAGTTCTACACCGCCGACACTAAGGTTATTTGCCGAACAGGTGCGGCAGGCAGCCAGTGATAGAAAGATCACCGTTAGAATACATCTTCCGGCATTCTTCCATCTTCTCTTTTTTTTATCATTCTCGATCCTCATCTTCCCCCAGGCCCCCTGTCCTGAAAAGTTACTAAAGACCTTTAGTTACAGGCAACACAAAACCATCCGCCAAAAGCGCTGTTTTCTTGGATGAACCTTTTTTCTCCGAATAACTCCCCCAGGCACCGGCATTACCGATTTTCCCCGGGATTCAGGAAAGACCTTTTCTTATCTCCCAATAAAAAGTTATTCTACCTGGTACTCGTTCATCACCGACAGCAGCTGTTTTTCGGCCATACGCTCTTTCAGCTGTTTTTTCCTTCCGGGATTTGGCTCTGCCCGGAAATATCTCTCATAGTAGCCCTTGGCTTTCTCGGGCTCGTCCACATAAAAATCGTATATGATAGCTAGATTGTAAAAAATATCCGGATCATTCGGCATCACCTTTGCCGCCTTCTCATACTCATACGCAGACTTTTCATATTCTCCGGATCTAAAAAGCAGCGTGCCCAGATTGAAATGCGCTTTGCCGATATCGGTTTTGAGCTTTTCATTTTCTTTGGCAAGATCCCGCATCATTTTTTCGGAGTCCGCGAGTTCTTTTGATCTTTCCTTTGCCATATCACCAAGGGCCCGCCTGGCGCCTTCAAGTTGTTTCCGCGCGTCTTTATACCTTCGGACATAATCCTGTTTATCCAGCTTTCTTTCCGTTTCTTCCGCTGCCGCGAGAGCTTCGTCAACATCTCTGCTAAGCCGGGATATTGTTTCTTCCGCGCTTTTCTTTTGCTCTGAAAGGGCATTTTCGGATTCTTCAATCCTGCCGTTAAGCAGCTGTATCCGGCTCTCAAGGTCTTTCATTCCCACCAAAAGAGAGCTATTCTGCCTTCTGAGATTTGCCACCTCCTCTACCGCCCGGTCCCTTTCTTTTCTGATCGTTTCGTTCTCTCTCGCCAGATCAAAATAGGATTCTTTTGAGGATATCTCCCTTGTTTCGGCAAATCCCGCATCTCCGTTCTCAGCCACGGCAGGTAGAACGAAGATAAGCGATACCGCCAAAAATAGCGCGCTCAGCATGCGTATCGGTTCCTGTTTCTTCAAAAACACCCCTTCGCGGCAGCATTCGTTCCTGTCAGTATGTTTTGTAATCATCCTTGATGTCTCTCTTATCCGCCTCAACATCCACATAGTTCTCCTCTCCGGTGACTATATGAGGGGTCAGCAGAAGAATTATCTCCGTTATGGTCCCTCGCTTTGAAACATCAGAGAAAGCGCGCCCGATATAGGGAATGTCCATCAGCCACGGCACTCCGCTTTTTCCGTCAGTGGCCTCGTCCTGCCTCAATCCGGCTATGATTATGGTATTCCCGTCCTTCACAATAATGTTGGTTTCCAATTCCGTAAGGTTTATAAGCGGGACCCTGGCTTTCTGCGGGGTCTCAAGCTCTCCCGATTTCGACGATATTTCGGGCTTTATTTTCATGGTTATGAACCCGTCATCGTTTATCGTAGGTGTGACGACAAACTTCACTCCCACGTCGATATAGTGTATTTCCTCGTTGACCCGCTGGCTATCGCCGGTACCTATGGTAGTGGTGGTGACATAAGCCAGCTTATCCCCGATATGTATGCGGGCTTCCTCGTTATTCGTTACCATCAACCTGGGATTGGCGATCACTTTGCTTGACGCTACTTCCTTCAGCATTTTCAGGTCAAAAGCAAAGTCAGAAAAACCCATGTTCCCCTGGGCGATCTGCGCTATAGCGGTGGTTTTTCTCAGGGGGTCGGATATGGCGAACGATCCGGCTAAAGCCAGATTATTGAGCTGTTTGAACATAACCTTCCAGTCTATCCCCATATCGAATCCCGGACGCAAAGTGACCTTGAGTATACGCACTTCGATCAGCACCGCCTTGGTCTTCGTGTCGAGCGCTCTTATTAACTCCGTCACTTCTTTCATCCTTCCCGGGAAAGCCCTGACCATCAGTTGATTGCTTCTAGTATCTGCCTGCACGGAACCTACAGCCATGTTATCCAGTTTTTCTCTCAATTTGGAAGCGACATCATTGGCATCGGCATATTTGAGGTCGAATACAAAAAACTCAAGCGGCATATCAATACCAGAGATAACATCTTCCATCCTCTTGATGTTGCCGGGAGTGTCTATCATGACCACGGATCCCGTATCTTCGTCTATCACTATCCTCCCGATGTCCGTTTTAAGGTTTCTGAGAGCTTCCAACGCATAAGACGGTTTTATATAATTAAGGCGGAGTATCTTTACGGTCTTTTTGTCTCCGAATTGCGCTCCGTATACCCGCTGGTATTCCGCTTCGGTCATGATGTATACTGTGTTTCCCCCGATCACCTTGTATGCCAGATTATTGGCTATCGAGATTATTTCCAGGGCGTCCTGTATTGAAACATTCCTCAGATACAGCGTCACCCTGCCCGCTATTTCCTTGCTTATGGAAGCGTTGAATCCTCCTCTCATCGCGAGGAACTTGTACACATCCACGACGTCCATATCCCGGAGGTCCAGAGATATCTCTCTCGCCATTTTCCCCGTCATGTCGGGAGCCATAAAACTTTCAGCCTCTGTTTCGTTGATCCCGAGAAGAGGAAATGAAATTAAACACAGCGCAAGAACACCTGCGCAAAAACTTTTCACTCCGCGTCTGACCTGCGTGCCGGGCCTCATCTCAGTTCTACCTCCCTGCCATCCTTCTTCAGAATAACCTTATTGGTGCCTATAGCCTCTATAGTAAACCCCCTCAAGGTTTCCTGTTCCTGAAGATAATGCGTCACCTTCGCCTCGATATCTTCTACCATAGCGAACCTTTCCCCTGTCTCTTCCATCCATGAGATCCCCGTAAGACGGAGATTCCGGAACGCATCCTCTTGCAAAGACGCTTCAGATACCTGCGCCGTCTCCTCGTCATCGACCTTTCCCAGAAAGATATTACGCCCCATGAAGACATCCAGATAATGTGAATAATCCCTGAGCGGAAACGTTATTAGACGCGGCTCCCCTGTCGCCTTCAACGCTGTAGAAGCGTCAAATGTCGGAACATTGCTTATGCGGAACAGCCCCCTGGCAATTACCCCTATCTGAAAAACCACAAGAGCCATCACCAAAACCGCCATAACCCGGTTCATATCCGACAGCTTCACCCCGGATCGAAGGTCTAATTGCGAGAACTTTTTCTTCCATTCAGCTAAAGTAAGTACCAATTTATCTTTCGCGTCTCCCTGAACGAAACGATTGCGCGAAGCCAGGCTTGTCTTACCTTCTATCGTCCTCAGGAGTTCGTACTCTGCGGAACTGTTGTTTTCTGCCATCTTGAAGCCGAATCCTTTGCTATTACATTAGCAACCATACCCTTATCAACTGTAGTGTGAGACCTGCTCATCACCAGCTCTCTTAAACAATTGTGACATACCCGTATTATCCCGCGGGGATAACCCTTCGCATAATGGAATATCTCCATCACGGCATCGTCATCAAACAGTTTCTTAAGCCCGGTATATCCAGCCTGCTTTATTCGGAAATCTATCATCCCCCTTGTCTCATCATATCCAAGCGGGTTGAGCGTGAACTTATAGTCTATGCGGTCATAAAAATTCTGCATATTCATTATTTTTGAGTGCAGTTCAAGCTGGCCTAGAAGCACCAGCTGCATAAGCTTGTATTCGTTGGTCTCGTAATTAAGCAATACTCTAAGGGATTCTAACGCCTCGGTTGACAATTTCTGGGCCTCGTCTATCATGAGGGTTATTATTTTATTTTCCGAGGTAGTCTTGTGAAGGAGATATTTCTCGAAAGCGTCCCTCATGCTGGATACAGACGCCTCTCCGCCGGGATCGACAGCATATGGAACTTGAAAATTCCGTATAAGAGACCCGAGAAATTCTCTTTCGCTCTCGAAAGTCGGGTTCAATGTCACATGAAAAATAAATTTTTCTCTTTCTCCTAATTCCTGAACCAGTTTCCTGGAAAGAGTCGTCTTTCCGGTACCCACGTCTCCGAGAATAACGTTCAACCCTCTTCTCAAATGAAGCTGTATCAGAATGCTTGTCCGGACCGAATCATGTTCTCGGGAAAGAAACAAAAAATTCGGGTCCGGGCTCGTAGAGAAGGGTTCCTTCTCAAGCCCTAATATTCTATAATAGTGCATATTTTTATACTCCCATTCTGGCGGTCGCGGAACCGCACAAAACACTCCGGAACCTATATGTATAACTTTATATGTGTATAATATATACTATGCGCGGACAGTTGTCAAATTGTCATCCAATAATAGCACTTGCCGGTAACTGCCCTCTTTCCTCTTTTTTGATGTAGTGCGGATCCGGAAGGATTTATTCGGTTTTGCAGAAACTTTTCCAGTTTTTGGTGGGTTTTCTATCCATTCTTACGGGCTTATCCGGAGGTTTTTGAAAAAGCCCCCGGCCTATGAAAAACACCAGCACCATAAGAACGATAATACCGCCGAACAATACAAATATCTGCATCTCTATGGCATCTCCGGTACCCAGGTTTTCCCATATTTCTCTGAGCCGCTCCATGCCTTCCTCCTTCAGATCGTTGTCCTTCTGCGTATCACCATGGTCAGATTGTTAGGACCGGTCTTTGAAAGTATCTGTTGAACATATTCCGAGGAAGAGCCCGCGTCAAGCGCGGTTCCGTTTATGGAAACTATTATGTCTCCCATAGCCGCACTCCGGTCGGAAGAAGCACGCCGGATCTCCCCGCCGATAACTACAAAAAGATCCTTTCCCCCGTCAGAGGCTCCGCGATCCCTTGAAATAGCCACTTTTAAGTTATCCCCATCCACCCACTGCTGTACTTCCCTCTCAAACTCCAGCTGTAAAGGGCTGTCCGATCCTTCTAACATTGCCGTAACAGCGTCGAATTTTCCCATGTAATCGGCCTGAAAACCGTCTATCCTCGTGACAAAGTCGTTTATTTGCATGCCGCCCTGCCACGCCCGGCCTCCTCTCACGACTTCCGTAACTTTTATCCTTCCCGATTCCGATGTTATTATGATGCCAAATTTTTTCAGGAGATCTTCCGTTTGATCTGAATTCCCTGATAAGATGTCTTCATCGACGTCTCCGGGCGGAGCCGCCTGATACCTCTCGTAACCACCCACCCATTCCCGGTCTTCCCTCACCGCCAGCACCTCCGGGTCGAGTCGCTCGATACCCTTCAGGGCTTTTTCATTGGCCGGATCACTCTGAAATATCTTGGAGTAAAAATAATACGCGGCCGTATCTTCCCCCCTCCGAACCGCTCTTTCAGCCAAAAACACGAGATTTTCATTCTTTTCTCCCAAGATCACATTTTCAAGATCATCGGCCCTGACCTCTTTATCCTCGTCCCATCCGGCAAAGAGAATACCCCGATCATCACGCCGCAATACCACCCCTGACTCTTCCCGGCCGTCCCTCGTCGTTATAACATCGGCTGAAACCGAATATTGCGTCATAAATATCGACATCACGAACAGGACGGCCTTTTTCACATAAACCCCTTTTGAAGAGCCTTACATAACGACCTTTCACTTAATCACGGACAACTATCCCTCGTCTCCCCGGTTTGAGCAAGCCCCTTCCGGCATCTCCCCCCCGGATCTACGCGCATTTCCACCAAAAGTTTACACCATAGAACGCGCGCTGTCAAAACCCCCGGACATACCGCGCTGATGCGCGCACTCCCCATCCTCGGATCACGGCTTTGCGCGTCAATTAAACACGTCCGTCGATACTGCTTGGATTAAAACGGTACAACCCATCACAGTTGTTGTCAAATTCAGGCTGAGATGATATCATTGACTGTCATGACCTGTAAAAAACGTGTGTTCTGCTGCGGGAACGTAGCTTACGACATAGTTATCACAAAAGACACGGGGAAAGGCGGCTTCTTCATGGAAGCCTGCCCGGGTGGATCGGTATTGAATACCTCCGTCCTTCTTTCCCGCCTCGGTCTCGATGTTTCTTTGATATCAAGCCTTTCAGACGATTTCCTCGCGGACAATCTCATGTCGTTCCTGAATACGGAAAAAATATCGACCCGATATGTAAAAAGAGCACTCCGCGGCAAAACGGCTCTTGCCATAGCTCATCTCGATAAAAAAGGCGACTCTTCTTATATTTTTTACAGAGACCGGACTCCTTCCGCGGCGCTTCCCGGGAAGAACTCTCTTCCCGTATCATTTTCAGGAAAGGGAGTATTCCACACGGGTTCTATTTTTTCCTATGCCGACGCCTCTTTTAAGACCGTCCTCTCCCTTATGAAAACAGCCGGAGATAGAAAAATGTTCACCACATACGACCCCAACTGGCGGGGTCCGAGAATAAATAACAAGAAAACCGCCCGAAAAAGGATCATGGAATTTTTTGAATTAGCTGATCTTGTCAGGCTAAGCGCTTCCGATGCTTTCGGTATAACGGAGAAAAAAACTCTTTCTTCCGCTCTTAAAAAACTCCCCGGAAAGACGGTACTTACCCTGGGAGAAAAGGGATCTCTTTTCTGGGACGGCAAAAAAAAACTTGCCTGCTCTGCCTTAAAAATAAAAGTAGTGGATACCATCGGAGCGGGAGACGCCTTTAACGCTGGACTTATAGCCCGCTACTGCCTCCTCGAAGACGCTATGTTCCGGGAAAAGATGCTCGACAATCTAAGGTTCGCGTCAAAATTAGCCGCCGCCGTATGTTCTTCCCGCGGCGCCACATCCGCTCTTGAACCCCGGCGATAACATCCCTCGGCTTTTTCAGGATGACCGCGATGAGATTGATCCCGTCATTACGGGGAGGGGGCGAAGGACCGCGGCTGAGAGTTCCAGCAGATAACTGAAATGTTACGATATGTCACATTTGAGGTCTGACCCCTGGTAGTTGACATTCTTCGAGGAGAAGAGC
>CAYMBK010000167.1:0-8624 GCA_964388645.1 uncultured Planctomycetia bacterium
TGGTAGCGGGGGACGGACTCGAACCGTCGACAACACGGGTATGAGCCGTGCGCTCTAACCAGCTGAGCTACCCCGCCAAAAGAACAGTTAAGAGCCTCATTATATGGAAAACATCTTCCTTTGTCAATCGACACATGGCATATGTCAATCTCTCCCATGCATCTGGCTTGCCACCTCTTCCGTAGTGCGAATGTCTGCCGCAGGCGAACGTCTTACAAAAAGACTAACATCCTATTCCAGGATTTCTTCTATCCATGCCCCTCCGGCTACGATATCTTCCGAATAGAAGACAGCGGCCTGTCCGGGCGTAGGGGCAAACTGTTTTTCCGAAAACTCTAACACGGCTTCTTCTCCGGACATCTTTGTAACGCGAGCCGGCGCTTTAGCGGCGTTATATCTCACCCTTACGCCATATATCCCCCCCAGAACTGGCTTTTCCCCAAAAAGCCAGTTAAAAACCCTGACCCTTATCTTATGTTTCATCACACACTCTCTTTTTCCAACAATAACTTTGTTATTCGTACCGTCTATTCCTACCACGTAAAGAGGAAGGTGTATCCCCAGGCCAAGCCCTCTTCTTTGTCCGATAGTATAGGACGCTATACCCCGGTGTTTTCCCAGCACTTTGCCGTCAATGTCCGTAATATCACCCGGAGCAAAGGCCCCGAAACCTTTTTTTCTCATATACTCCCTATAATCGAGGCCCGGAAGAGTAAAACAAATGTCCTGGCTTGACTTCCTGTCGGCACACATCAGGTTGTACCTGCCTGCTATTTCCCTGACGTCAGTCTTGTTCATTTCTCCGAGAGGGAAGAGAACGCGGGCTAGCGTGTCTCTTGTTATGCCACATAAAAAATACGACTGGTCTTTCCTTTTATCCGCCGCCTCTTTGAGCAGTGCCGTTTTCTCCGTTATGGCAATGCGGGCATAATGTCCGGTAGCTATCGCATCCGCTCCCAGTTGCATCGCTTTTTTCAGCAGATATCCGAACTTGATCCTGCTGTTGCAATAAATACAGGGATTGGGCGTTCGCCCCAGGGAGTATTCTTCCACAAAATAATCTCGGACTTCGCGGCTGAACTCTTCAGAAAGATCCACGACGTAATGCGGAATATCCCCCTCTTCAGCGGCGCTGCGGGCGTACTGTATGGCTTCAAGCGAACAGCATACCCTACCTTCCGACGGCCCGCAATCCTCAGCCGGCCAGGTTTTCATCGTAATGCCGATAACATCATGCCCTTCATCCTTGAGCTTCAGAGCGGCGACAGACGAATCAACACCCCCCGACATCGCGACAACAATTTTCATTTTTTCATCTCCCGGAAATATATTTTTCGGCATTTCCCGATAAAAGAACTTTTTCTTCACCCTCGGGCGTCATGATGGCTATGACTTCCACTCCGTCAATACTATCCGCGGTCTTAACCGCCTTTTCCGGGCCTAGTACCGTTATTCCCGTCGCCAAGCCGTCGGCCATAACGCATTCTGAGGCTATGGCCGTGAAGCCCATCGGCACCATCAGCGAATTCGACCGCGAAAAAGGATCTGCGATGTGAGACACCGCGACGGAGTTTCCATCTCCGGTTATCACATTCTCATAATCGCCGCTGGTGGCAACGGCCATATTCTCCACTGCCAGCACCAATGACATCTCTTTTGTCCCGGGCCTTCTTATGCCTATACGCCATTTGTTTCCCGACGGCCTCTTGCTGCAAAAAATGTCACCTCCAGCGTTTACAATAAACTCCGAGACGCCATTTTCTCTCAAAAACATCGCCATTTTGTCAACTATATAACCTTTAGCTATCCCCGAAAGATCAAGCCATGCGCCATTATCGAGAAATATCATTCCCGTCGGCTCATCTATTCTGACATTATCAAAACCTATGCCGTGATCATTTTCGGGGATCTCCCTGAAAATAACATCGGGCATCCCCCGGTAAAACCCGTTTCTCTTAAGAACCGGGGCTACTGTAGGATCGAACGCTCCGAAAGTCCAACTATTTATACGCCCGGCGACCGACAAGACCTCGAGAAGCTCACTTGATCCCTCGGCCGACCTGCCCAAATTGAGTTTATTAAGCTCGCTCTCAGCGTCAAAAATACTTAAACGCTTTTCAAGATCTGCCGCTAAAGCGAAGGCCCCCTCAACCGCCCTTTTTATTTCCTCTTTGCGAAGCTCCGAGGAAATAGCTTTAACCTGGACGAACGTGCCCATTAAAAAACCAGTGCTGACGATCTCTCCGCCCACGGATGTTTCCGACGGGCGCGAAGCAAAATACCCGGCTGTCGAAAAAACAATAACGGCCGCGAATATACTGATCATAACACTTGGACGAATTTTTAATTTTGTAGGCATCGTGGTAAAGGAGTTTATCCGAGGTTGCTTATAACCATCTCAAGATCGACATTTTTTTCTACCATGTCAATGGCGAGTTTTACCTTATTATTGTCGCGATACTTGATCTTTACCGTAAGGTCGTGAACCCTGGCAGCCACATCATAAGTATCAAGCCTTGAAAGAAGAGTCGGGATCCCCGACCTTTTAAGAGCTGAATACACCCTTTTTTTGGGAGCAACACCGCCGGACAATATAAGGCCTGCTACGCGTTTGGGCGATTTGAATCTCCCGGACTGCACTTTTATTATCAGGCTTATAAGGTCCGCCCTGTTTCCCGGGGTTATAACAAGACAATCGTCCTCAAGGTCATGTATCGCTTCCCTTACCTCCATGGCCCCCACGAGCACTCTGGACATCTGCCTGCCGAGAAGATCTTCCCCGCAAAGCACGTGCATATCAAGTTCTTCCTTGATGTCCCTCATTGTGGGGATATCAAGTATTTCCGCATATGGCATGACACCTAGAACTGGGACCCCCAAACGATTCAGCCCTACTCTCACATATTTACCGACCTTCTCGTATTTGTGAGGAAGAACTTTATTAACGATAACACCGGCTATTTTCACCCCCATCCTGTCAAAGAGGGATTTGTTGAGCATTACTTCGTCAATTGGGTTGCCTATCCCCCCCATAGAAACTATTATTACCTTGGAATCCAGCATTTTGGCCACGGCCGCGTTGGAAAGATCGAAAACCGACCCCACTCCCGCATGCCCCGTTCCTTCTATGACAACCACCTCCCGGCCGTCAGCTACGATGTCGAAAGCCGATCGTATTCTAAGCGCGGCATCCGAAGATATGTCACCATCAAGAAATCTTTCCGTATAACCCTTTTCTACCGCCACCGGGGAAAGATGCTGCAAGGGTATCCCAAAATTAAAAATTCGGTCCATAAGAATAGAATCTTCATCCACCTTATTTCCATCTTCAACGAGATACCTCTGCCCTACGGGTTTAATAAAAGAAACCCCTTTGAATCTTTTCCCCAGTGAAGCGATAAGCCCCATGGATACAGTGGTCTTTCCCACATTTTGTTTGGTAGCGGCTATAAATATGCGTTTTGTTTTTTTCATACCGAAGATTTTCTCCCAGGCCCTAGAATAAACGCCCATGATCTTCTCCTCCTTTTTGTCCTTTCTTCTCTTTTGGAACAACAGGAAAGAGAACTTTCAAGATCAGGAAAAGGAGTGGTCCTGATCCGGGAACGCTCCCGTCTCGGCCTCTTCCTTGAACCTGGTCACGGCCTCCCGGATAGCGCCTCCCACTTGAACGTATTGTTTTACGAATTTAGGCAAAAACTTGTCGAAGTACCCTATCATGTCATGGGTCACAAGAACCTGGCCGTCACAATGGGGTCCGGCGCCTATCCCTATAGTGGGAATGCCTGCTTCGGATGTTATCCTTCGGGCAAGTTCAGATGGAATACATTCAAGCACAAGAGCGAAACATCCCGCTTCCTCAAGCTGAACGGCGTGTCGGATTATCTCCTCGGCTCTTCGAGGATCCCTGCCTTGAACTTTGTATCCGCCCAGCTTGGAAGAACTTTGCGGGGTAAGGCCAATATGCCCTATAACCGGTATCCCAGCCGCTACTATGGCTTCCACCCTTTCGATCATCTCTCCAACGAACTCTATTTTAACAGCATCGCATCCGGCTTCTTTCATGAACCGCCCCGCATTTCTCACCGCCGTTTCGTTCCCGGGATGATATGACATGAAAGGCATATCGGCTATTACGAAAGCTCTCTTAGAACCTCTGGTTACAGCTTTGGCATGATGTATCATCTCTCGCATGGTCACCCTGACCGTGGAATCATAACCCAGCACTACCATTCCTAAACTATCTCCGACGAGTATGGCGTCGATCCCGGCAGAGTCTATTATCGCCGCCATAGGGTGGTCATAAGCGGTAAGCATCGTTATTTTCTCGCCCGAAGACTTCTTTTTTGCAAAATCCGATATACTAACTTTCTTCATACAACTCTTTTAGCCCCGAAGTATCCCTTTCAAATATTCAACGAAATCAACCGTAATAGGACAGAAATAAACGTTAAAATCCTCCTTACCGCAAAAATCAAGAACCTTTTTGGCAAGATCCTGGTTCCAGCCCATCGAACACTCAAAACAATCAGGAAACACTACATTGTTCTTGGTTTCCCAATAATGCCTGGAAGACTCCCTGATCACCGGAGCGACACCCCAAAATACATCGATATTCCCCATAGATCGGGCCCATCGTTCAAGATGGCCCAGATCAAAAAAGGGCTGGGTGAAAAACCCATCAGCTCCAGAATCTATTTTTCTCTTCACATACTCCATTTCCTCTTCAAAGGGCAACCGCCACTGATCAAGCCCCGCATAAACTTTTACGGAAGGCCTTACTTTTTTGAATTTTCGGATAAGAGATATGGAATCACATGGATCGGAGTTTTCTAAAACTACTCCCGGATTATCTCCCGATATGACCAATATCTCCTTTATCCCGGACGCATCAAATAGCTCGGAACAAGGCTCGGCCTCTTCATTGCTCACAGAAACAGCCCTTATATGCGGAATGACACGCGTAAAGTAAGCACATGCTACGTTACAGGATTCCGGTATCCGCATGTCGAACTTAAGGATATCAGGTATATTCAAAGTATCGATAACCGGGAACATCTCCCTTACCGTCTCGAGTTCCTTCGAGAACGACTCGGCACATCTCGGCACGAGTTCCAGAGATATTCTGGACATTATTGTTCACTTCCTTTTTTATGCGACATTTCCTTTCTGCTGTATGAACGGTATACATTTCTCATAAGTATAGCCACCGTTACGGGGCCGACTCCTCCGGGAACAGGTGTTATTAACGAGGCTTTCTCGGAAACTCCGGAAAAGTCCACATCGCCCACTATCCTGCCGCCAACCCTGTTTATACCGACATCAATTACAACCGCTCCGGGTTTCACCCAGTCTTTTTTTATCATGCCGGCCTTACCCACAGCCACTACCAGAATATCCGCCCGCCTCGAATGTGCTTCGAGTAAGCCTTTTTCATAAGTCCCGATGTGACACACGGTAGTCGTGGCGAAAGCATTAAGCATCATAAGGCTTAAAGGTTTCCCCACGATAGCGGAATGCCCTATTATGACAACTTCTTTTCCGAACAGATCGACCTCTTCGGATGTAAGCACTTTCATTACCGCTCCCGGGGTACATGGAACGATCTTGGCTTCCATTCTCAGGATCTTGCCCAGGTTCATAGGATGTATGCCTTCCGCGTCTTTGTCAGGATCGAGACTGGCAACTATCCTGTCATGGCTTATGCCCTCAGGCAATGGTTTTTGGATTATAACGGAAGTTACGGCCTCATCTCTGTTCAGATCCTTTATTTCCGCGAGCATATCGTCCTGGCTGAATGTATCCGGAAGTTTACGGACCTCAAACTCCACGCCCACTTCCCCGGCAAGGCGTTTTTGCATGTTGACGTAAATATCCGACCCTTCGCTGCTGCCGACCGAAAGTGATACCAGCCTCGGCCTGACTCCCGATGACTTGTAAAGCTCTTCTATTTTTACCCTGACAGAATCCGTCATCGCGCCGGCTATGCTTTTCCCGTCTACTATTTTCGCAAGAGCGTTTTTCACCTTTCAATCTCCTTCAGCTATGCCGCGTTCCGACAGCTTACCTGTGATATCAAGAGCATCCTGTTCTAATTTCTTTCTAAGATCCGCAAGTTCCTCCCGTAATTCTTCTGCCCTCTCGACAGGAAGGATCCCTTTCAAATTCATTTCCACATTCACTTTCGCTGAATGAAAAGCGGACTTAAGAATATGCTTTGAACACTCTATATCCGCCGTTATAGAACCTGACACTACATCCAGAACACTGTTAGCGATAGCCATAGACTCCGCCGCGTACCGGCACACTTTCATGGGAACCGTCGCGGCGGCCTCATATTTACCGGGAGTTGCTTTTTTTCGTAATATCGAATCCATGAGTTCCGAAAAAACTATACAGTCCTCATCTATAAGAGCCATAACATATTCCTTAATCGCTATTTGCCTTTGCCTGATCAAGTTCAAACCATCTACCTCGCATTTATCCATGGAAGGTGTGATACCAAAATTTATCAACATGAGATTTAGAGAAGCCCCTATCGAAGCCGCAAGCGCCGAGGCGCTCCCCCCCCCGGGACAGGGCCTTTTGTCCGCCAGACTGTCCGTGTAATCCCGGATAGAAGTATCAATGTATTTCATATTAAAACCTCCCCGGGCAAGTGTCTACTTGCCCGGATCAGAAAAGACCTTTAATAGCCCCTGTCTTGACATCTATGTCTATTCCGGAAGACCGGGGGGCTTTCGGCATGCCCGGCATCGTGTTAACGCCTTCGCAAAGAGCCAAAACATAGCCTGCGCCCGCGAAAACAATAAGGTCCTCTATCAAAAGCCTAAAACCCTTGGGCCTGCCTTTTTTGTCAGGGTTATTAGTGAGAGATAGATGCGTTTTGGCCATACAAACCGGCATTTTGTCAAGCCCGGCAGCGGCTATACGGGAGATGCTCTTGAGGGCCTCTTCGGAATATTTCACTTCGCTGGCCCCATACATGGATTTGGCCACCCTTTCTATTTTGCTTTCAAGGGTCATATCAACGGGATAAAGAAACCGCATCTTAGATCTTTCCGAACATGCCCTCATAACCTCCCTTGCAAGATCAAGGGCTCCTGAACTACCGGCCCTATAGGCATCGCAAATAGCTGCTCCGTTCACATCCAGGGCTTCCACCCGCTTGAAAACAACGTCAAGTTCCTTTTTACTGTCTGAATCGAAACGGTTAATGCTGACCACTATGGGAATGCCGAAAAGCTTCAGATTCTCCACTTGCTTTTCAAGATTAGAGCATCCCCTGTCTACCGCCGAAAGATTTTCTTTCTTTAGTTCCGGAGGCAGAGAAGACCCCTTTACATGAAAATCACCACTATGCACTTTGAGAGCGCGTACCGAACAATTTATTACTATGGCATCAGGGCTTAACCCCGACTGCCTGCACTTAATGTCGATGAATTTTTCCGCCCCAAGATCGGCCCCGAATCCGCTTTCCGTTATGGTGTAATCCGCAAGCTTCATCGCCAGTTTATCCGCTATAACCGAACTTGAACCGTGCGAGGTGTTAGCGAAAGCTCCCGTATGCACAAAACAGGGAGTATGTTCCACGGTTTGCAGAAGGTTGGGGTTCAGCGCGCTTTTCATCAGAACCGTCATGGGGCCGGCCGCTCTAATATCATCCGCTCTCACCGGCTTACCGTGAGGATCATACCCCAGAACAATGCTCCCGATGCGGTCCCTCATGTTCTTAAGGCTCTCGGAAAGAGAAAGCACAGCCATACACTCCCCGGAAGGAGTGATGTCCATCCCAGTCCTACGGTTAACACCGTGAAGTTTACCGCCTCCGCCTATGGACATTATTCTCAAAGCTCTATCGCTGATATCGCTGACTCGTTTCCAGGTAATATCATCCTTGTTAGGGACCCCCTTATCTCCCCAGAAAAGACAATTATCCAACATGGCGGCACAAAGATTTTGGGCCGCTTCGGCGGCGTAGGTATCACCGGTAAGGTAAAGCCCCAACTCTTCCTGAGGGAGCACCTGGCAAAGGCCTCCGCCGGATCCGCTTCCCTTTATCCCAAAGGTTGGGCCTAAGGAGGGCTGCCTTATACAAGCTATCGATCTTTTCTTGAGTTTATTGAGTGCCATTGAAAGCCCTATGGTCGTAACTGTCTTCCCTTCGCCCATCTGTGTAGGTGTTATGGAAGTTACCATAACATGTTTCCCCGCCTTCCTCTTCTTCAATGTCTGCAGAAGCTCTTCCGCCGAAACTTTAGCCACATGGTCGCCATACTTCTTGATGTATTTTCCGGCTATACCGGCCTTCCTCGCGACATCCGCTATATCCGCAAGCTTTACCGATGATGCCACCCTAGAGTTGTGACTATACGCCATGTCCGTCTCCTTTTTGTTGAAGCCACTTTTTCCGCTCTCAAAACAAGTCAGCCGCCGAAAGGGCCGAAGGTCTTTCTGTGGATCGGAGAAAAACCGAACTTACTTATGGCTCCCATATGCATTTTTGTCCCATAACCCTTATGCTTCGCAAACCCATATGTCGGATACTTCTTATCCTCTTCTATCATGATCCTGTCTCTTGTGACTTTTGCGACCACCGAAGCGGCGGCTATTGACATGCTCTT
>CAYMBK010000168.1:0-5741 GCA_964388645.1 uncultured Planctomycetia bacterium
CTCGGATACCTCCGTGATGAGCTATATCTTTTTTAAGGTACTGCCCCGTATAAGAACTTACACTGGCCGCTATTTCTTCGGGCGTCCCCTCAGCTACTATGCTCCCACCCCCGTCCCCTCCCCCGGGTCCGAGATCTATAACATGATCCGCTGATCGGATGACGTCGATATTATGCTCTATGACCAGCACCGTATTCCCGCCGGAAACCAGGGCATGTAGTACTTCAAGCAGTTTGTGTATGTCGGCAAAATGAAGCCCGGTGGTAGGCTCATCAAGTATGTAAAGGGTTTTTCCCGTAGCTTTTTTAGAAAGCTCCGTGGCAAGCTTAACTCTCTGAGCTTCCCCTCCCGATAAGGTAGTTGCCTGCTGCCCTAACCGGATATATCCCAGCCCGACCTCATTAAGCGTCTTTAATTTGCCTCTTACAGACGGTATATTGGTGAAAAACTCCATGGCATCTTCTATGCTTAGGCCCAGTACCTCCGATATGTTCAACCCTTTGTACCTTATCTCAAGCGTTTGGTCGTTAAATCTTTTACCTCCGCATACGGGGCATTCCACATACACATCAGGGAGAAAATGCATTTCGATCTTTTTGACACCGTCTCCCTGGCATGCCTCGCAACGTCCTCCCTTAACATTAAAACTGAACCTTCCGGGCTTATAGCCCCTCATGCGAGATTCCGGCAAACCCGAAAATAGAGAACGTATAGGTCCGAAAGCGCCCGTGTAGGTAGCCGGATTGGACCGGGGCGTTCTGCCTATCGGTGACTGGTCTATGACTATGACCTTGTCAATATGATGCATGCCTTTTATTTTTTCATGCTTGCCGGGTTTCGCTTTAGCCCCGTAAAGTTTTCTCGCCAGAGTTCTATAAAGAATATCGTCCACGAGAGTGCTTTTACCGGAACCTGAAACGCCGGTAACGCAATTCAAGACACCGAGAGGGATCCTGACATCAATATCCTTTAAATTATGCTCACAGGCTCCCATCACATCAAGATGTTTGCCGCCCGCCGTGGGCCTCCTCAGCGCGGGCCTTTCTATTTTCAGGTCTCCTCTGAGATATTTACCCGTGATAGAATCCTCGCTGTTGATTATATCGGAGAGGCTCCCTTCCGCCACCACTTTCCCTCCGTGTTCCCCGGCTCCGGGTCCGAGGTCCAAAATATGATCTGCCGTTCTGATCGTCACCTCATCATGCTCTACAACAATAAGGGTATTTCCAAGATCGCGCAGACGTTTGAGGGTAGAAAGAAGTTTATCGTTGTCCTTCTGATGCAGCCCTATACTCGGTTCGTCAAGAACGTACAATACCCCCACGAGCGCCGACCCTATTTGAGTGGCGAGCCGGATCCTCTGGTCTTCCCCTCCGGAAAGCGTGTTACTCCTTCTGCTCAGAGTGAGATATCCCAGCCCGACATTCACCATGAAGTCAAGGCGGGACGCGATCTCTTTAAGAGCATCTTCCGAAATCTTTTCTTCCTCTTTTCCCAGCCTGATGGAATTTAAAAAAGAAACGGCCTCTGTTATAGAAAGGTCTCCCAATTCCGATATGTTCTTCCCCGCTATTCTTACCGATAAAGACTCTCTCTTGAGCCTGTGCCCGAGGCATTCCGGACAGGCCTGAACGGACATGAACCCGCTTATCATCTCTTTCATAAACTCGCTTTCCGTCTGCCGGAACCGCCTTTCCAGATTCGGTATTACCCCCTCATATCCGGAACTGTCATCTCCGAACAGTATCATCTTTCTCTCGCCGGACGTTAATTTGTCAAACCTCGTCTCAACATCTATGCCGAGATGCCGGCACAAGCGCCTTATTTGCCTTCGAAAATGCATAACGATCCCTTTACCTCCTTTTTTCCACGGGGATATCGCCTTTATGAGGGGCAGCGTTTTATCGGGGACAACAAGTTCCGGGTCTATCTCAAGTTTATTACCTAACCCGTTACACGCTGGACAGGCGCCGTAAGGGCTGTTGAACGAAAAATTCCTGGGGTCGAGCTTCTCAAAGCTGATGCCGCAGGATAAACAGGAATTATGCACGCTAAAAAGAACATCTTTATATTTACCCCGGACATCTTCACTGACACTCGCTATAACCGTTCCGCCTCCAAGCTCAAGAGCGGTTTCTACTGAATCCGACAACCTGCCCCGGATCCCCTTTTTGACGACCAATCGATCCACAACGGCCTCAATGGAATGCTTTATCTTTTTGTTCAGATCGGGTATTCTCTCTCCCACTTCCGTGATAACACCGTCTATCCGAAGCCTCACTATGCCGTTTTTCCGGGCGTTCCTCATGATCTCGACATGCTCGCCTTTCCTGCCGGAAACCAGAGGAGAGAGTATCATCAGGCTTGTATTTTCCGGATATGAGGCCATTCGGTCGACCATCTGCTGGGATGTCTGAGATGATATCTCTTTTCCGCATACATGACAAAACTGAACGCCTACTCTGGCGAAAAGTACCCGAAGATAGTCGTATATTTCGGTTTGCGTACCCACCGTAGAACGGGGGTTCCTGCCGCTTGAACGTTGCTCTATACTTATCGCGGGAGAAAGTCCCTCTATGGAATCAACATGGGGTTTCTGTAATTGCCCAAGAAATTGGCGGGCATAACTGGAAAGCGATTCCACATATCTTCTCTGCCCCTCGGCATATATCGTATCAAAAGCCAAAGAAGATTTTCCTGATCCGGAGAGTCCGGTCACAACACAAAGGGACCCGCGCGGTATCTCAACGGTAATATTCTTAAGATTATGTTCTCTCGCGCCTTTTACGAGTATGCTATCCTTAACCATAGGTAGGATTTTATCACAAGTCCTTCGATACCACTATAAAATATCTCAAAGAGTATCTCAGCACAGGATGAAGCATTTCAGTTCTCACCGGAAACTCCGCTTTTGTTTATCCCTCATAGCTGATCCCGCAAAGCGTGATAAAGCTGTCTGTCGTCACTCTATCGGCGTATAAAATTTGATTATTCGCTAAATATAATGTATCATATTTGTCGAATAACAAAAGCGGAGGAGGCAATATGAATATCGGCGAGAAGATCCGATCACATAGAAAAGAAAAAAGAATGACCCTTCAAGAGCTTTCCCGTAAAAGCGGGGTTGCCTTGGCTACATTGAGCAGGATGGAAACTGGAAAAATGTCCGGAACACTCCGGTCCCACACGAACATATGCAAATCACTGGGCATATCCATAGCCGAACTCTACAGAGAAATTGAGGATTCGTCGAAAAACGTGGAAACCATCACAGACGAAAAAAAACCCGAACGCATGGAAAGTTCGGGAAAGATAAGATATGAGCTTTTAATAGCCCGCACCAACGACAAGAAAATGCTGCCTGTTATTATCAAGCTCACTCCGGGATCAAAAACCCAATACGAAAGAAACCAGACCGGATGTGAAAAGTTCCTGTATGCTCTTAGAGGCGCGGCGGAAGTCGATATCTCCGGCAAAAGCTACGGGCTCAAAAAAGGTGACAGCCTTTATTTTGACTCTTCGTTAAAACATCGATTAGAAAATAGGACATCCTCTCCTGCTGAAATAATGTCCGTAACATCATCAGCGCAAAAATAAGGATTCCCGCCGGGGCCGCGAAGCCCCTCATACTATCTCTTGAAACCGGTTCTTCCGGTACGCCAGAAGAAAGGCGCTTACGACTATAGGGTCGAACTGAGTTCCTGAATTGTCCTTTATTATCTGCATGGCTATCTCTGCCATTTTTTTCTGCCGGTACGGCCTGTCACTGGTTATAGCGTCAAAAGTATCGGCTACCGCTATTATCCTAGCGACAAAGGGGATATCCTCTCCCTTTAGACCGTCTGGATATCCTTTGCCGTCATACCTCTCATGATGGCCCCGCACCTCCCGGGCGACATCCCCGAGTTCCCTTATCGGGTAAAGTATCGCGGCCCCAGTGACCGAGTGCTCTTTTACTTTGTCATACTCGTCTTTTGTAAGGTGGGACTTTTTGTTAAGGATGCTATCGGGAACCCCTATTTTCCCCACATCGTGCAGCAAGCTGGACACATGCAGGGTTTCCTTGAAATTCTTGTAAGACATGGCCTCCGGCATATCCTGAAGTTCATCGGCTATCAACAGCGATATCTGGGTTACCCTCTCCGTATGCCCGTGCGTGTAAGGATCTCTCGCGTCGATAGCCGCGGCAAGAGATATTGACGTGTGTATGAATATCTTGTGCTCTCTTTCATAAAGGTCGTGTACCTCGAATATTTTATCCTGAAGGTCCTGTATAAGCTGCGCATTGGCAATGGCCATAGCTACGTCATTAGCAAGTGTGGTAAAAAAACCTATCTCCTGCCTGGAAAATTTGATATTAGATAACTTTTTGCCGAGCAGGAGTATGCCCGTAAGATCCTTTTTATAAAATATGGGAATGCAGAGATTTGACTTTAAAAGCTCCATCTGTTTTAAAGCTCTGATGAACATTTCCCTAATTTCGTCGTTCTCTTTAAGGTCATCATTCCGGTGAAGAGCATCAAGGAGGCATTTATATTCCAAAGCGCCTGTCTCGGATATCTTATAAATGTGGCGCTGCTGAAAAACACGTATGAGCGGATTATCCTTGGACATCCTGATATAACCTACCGGGATCTTAACTCCCTCCGATCCCTTGCTGTCAATGAGGACGTATGCTTTTTTCTCCTGCTGAAAGACCAGCATAGCAGTATGCGAGACCTTTACCTGTTCGTCTATTATGCGGACTATGACCTTTATCAGGCGCTCCGGACGCTTAAATCGTATCATTGTCCTCGACGCGCTTTCCAGCATCACCTGATAATCCAATTCGGCTTCGGGCCTTCTCGGCACCATCTCGGTTTTCATAGGAATGAGAGCCCCGTCGCAATTTTTCATTTTTTCGCTTATCCAGTCCTGAAGCTTAAGCCAATTATCATCGTAAGACATTTTCTCCCGCCTTTTTTCCAGGTTAAACCTTTCCCGTTCTGATCTGTTCCGCCAGGGTTAACACCGTCCTCTCAAGCTGTTCAAGCAAAAGAGGTTTAGTTATATAATCCACCGCGCCGTATTTTTTGGCCTCACCGACAACATCAAGGTCTTCCAGGCCGGTCACGACTACAACTTTACATTTTTTTTCCATCTTGCTTATTTCTTTAAGCGTATCGATGCCCCCCATGACAGGCATATTGATATCTAAAAGGATGATATCCGGATTATCTGTTCTCACGGCCTCAAGCGCCGACCGGCCGTTATTTGCCGTTCTGACATCAAAATTCCTTTCCTTGAAAAAATTCTTAACAAAACCACAGATATCAGTTTCGTCGTCTACCACCAGCAGCTTTGTCATAACTTGTTTCTTCCTCCCTCTGTTTAGTCTGTACTATCAAATGCGCTAAAGCACCCGCCCGCTCAAGGTACTATTTATGTTCCTGCCATTTGGGCTTCTGTCTTTCTCTAAAATCAATTATGTATTCAGTTTTATTGCCGGGCGAGAATTCCACAGATACCTTGCCGTTATTACGCTCAATTGTCCGCTTAATTCCGAAAAAACCCATATCCGAAATATTTCCTGTCCCTTTAGACAAAAAAAAGGGATTGAAAGCCGGCTCCCCTCTTCTCTCTTTCGAGGCTTCCCCGTCATAGCGTACTTTCAGGCATACGCCGGTTCCGGACTTTGATATGCCGCATCGGATCTTCGCGTTCTTTTTTATAGCAAGGAACAGATTGCGGACAATGCCCCG
>CAYMBK010000169.1:0-3476 GCA_964388645.1 uncultured Planctomycetia bacterium
AGTTTGTTTTCGGTAAGAGTCACATTTTTTCGTATCAGTCCTCCCAGGAATATAGTTTCTCCATCCCTTACTCTAACAATGGTGTTGGCTTCTCTAGAACTGAAAGTAAGAGCTACGGTCGAAATACCTCCTGTGGGGCCCGCAGCTACAGTCGAAAACCCTCTGTTTGTTCCAGGGGCCGGTGTGGAAACTTCCGGCAAAAGATTAACTGAAATTTCGCCATCTTCATTAACATGGGGAATGACTGTAAGCTTCACACCCACTTCACGCGCATCAGATTCGCTCTCAAACTCCACTGTAACTATGTTCGCTGTCTGAGTAGTCTCCACTGTCTTCTGAAGCATTATCTTGTCTATAACCTTAATTGTTGCCTTTCGGTTATCCAGGGTTGTGATCCTTGGGCTCGAAAGTATCTCCGTATCACCGCGCTGGTCTAATAGGCTTAATGTGGCTGTAAATGAGCTAAAATCAAGGGTTCCAAAAGTGAACATTGAGTCCGCATCTTGGACAAGAATGGGATCAATAACAGATGCAGGGTTGAGATAAGGAAACCTCGTGTTCTCGTCTGCCCCCTGAGCTCCATATGTAGGAAAAAATTGTCTTTGAGCTTCTCCTGGTAACCACGGCAGTGCCCCAGTGGGGGCAAAGGGAAAAGTTATCGGCCTTTTTGCTCCTGCCGCGCTCATAACAGCGTTCCAATCCACACCAAACCTTTCATCTTTTCTCAGGGTTATTTCAACTACCTTGGCATCCATGACTATCTGGGCCGGTTTTCTGTCTATGGATTTGATCATATCACGTATCTCTGAGAGTTTAGACGGTATCGCGGTGACCACGATAGAATTAACGCTGGGGATATATGTCGCGTGTTCTCCTCTCGCGCGATTAAGCATGGAATTTACGGCTACCATAAGCTGCTGAATGCTTTCCTCCTTCTCTTCTACGGTGACCTGTTCGCTCAGTCCCTCTTCTGCCTTCATCAGTTCGATCTCGCGCGTAATATTATTAAGCGATATTACCTGCGTCACTGTTTCCTCCGCCGCGAGCTGGCCTCTTGGCATGACCCTTATTATGTCCTGTTCGCGGGAATATACATAGCCGTGGTTTCTTGTTACTATGTCAAGCGCGGTTTCCCATGGGCGGTCCCTGAGACGCATGGTGACCTTGTCGTCCACTCCCGGCGCGGGGATGATATCCACACCGCTTACATCCGAAAGGTAATGGAGAACCGTCTTTATATCGACGTCCCTGAAATTTACCGTAACATTCCCCGGAGAAGGCAGAGCCTCTTGCGCGCCATGCTCCGGGGAGGTATCTTCAGTTAAAGCCTCAGGTCCCGCGATATTCGAGGCGGGACCCGCGTCCATCTGGGCCCGGGCGCCGGCCGGAGAAACTGTTAAACTCGCCATAAAAAGCGCCGTCATTACGCTTAATGTCTTCATTTTATACCGCATGCAGCGTTTTTTCATCCTATATCCCCCTTGAAACATCTTTATACAGTTCCAGTTCATGCTCTTCATTCTCTATTTTTATGACCACGGTGTTGGCACTCACCTTCTCGATGCTTATATACCCCACGGTCTCTCCCTCGCTTATGACCTCACCGTTAATGATAACGCTTTTCTTGCCGTCGTCGCTCACTACTATCCCCTGCAGGTCCACATCCCTGATGCTTGCTATGCCCTGTAATCCACTCCTTGCAGCCGCGCCGGATATTCCAAGAAGCGGCACAAAGGGATCGCGGCGCCCACCGGAACTATAGGCCTGGTCCGCAAGAACAGAGCCATGTATGAGCGCTGTGAACACTATAGCCAGCAGCGAAAAAGACAATGATCTGATATATCTATTTTTTAGCGGCATCTTGAACTTCATCCATTGATACATAAACTTTAAGCGCCATATTCACATTGTGCCTTCTGGGAGAGGCGGCGTCATAAGAGATCCTGAGATCCGCTATGGACATAAATCTGCCTCCACTTTCGAGGTCGTTAACAAAAGCTCCAAGCTGATGATATCCGCTTTTGGCGGATATCAAGACCGGAAGTTCGGAATAATACTTTGCCGTCCGGTCCCCTTTTGTCTCCAGGGGCCTGACGCTTAGAATAGTAACCCCTGAATTTCTGGCCGTAGAGGCCAGCCCTTCCAGAAATCGCGATATCTCCTTCTGTGCCGGCAGCTGTTCAGCGTAACCGGCGTGTTCTTCTCTCAGGCCCTCGAGCCTGGCCGTAAGCTGGCTCAAGCGAGAAAGTCTGTCATTCACTACTTCCACTTTTTTTGTGGTCTCAGATATCGAACGCGACACTTTGGCGAAAGTGCTTGCCGCCGGAACGACAAGCAGAAAAAGATAGAGAACGGTAAAAAGAGCGGCCGAACCGAGGATCACGTACATCCTTTTCTCCTGGTCGGCCAGTATCTCCCTGGCCTTTTCCAGGTTCACATATTTCTTAAGGTCTGCCTTAAAATCCATTTTTCCTCTTTTTTACCTGCGCGTAGCTCTTCTTCCGGACGGACTTTTAGACGCACTGTCCGAAGAAGAGTTTTTTTCAGCAAAATCGCATGAAAGGCTGAAAAGCATCGTTTCCTGCCCATCTACAAGCTGGCTGCTCATATTAGACAGTTCTATGTCTTTAAAATAAACGGAAAAATCACCGCTTCTCTTCAGGCTGTTTATGAACCTGGCCACGCCGGTAGTGGCTACCTCGCTTCTTCCCACGGCATAGCCGGTAAGAACCAGTTTTGTCGGATGCGCGGAGGGATTGGATGGGTTATAGGGCCTGCCTCCGTATTCAACGCTCATACCCGAAAGCCATATGCCGGGCATCATAGCCTGGTTGAGTCCCGAGAGAAGCCTGGTCCAACTCAATTCCGGGCGCGCTATTTTTTTGACCGCGTCCACTCTCTTCTGGAGATCCTGGGTCTCTTTTACTATCCTGTCCGTCGCGTCTTTCTGCGGCTGTATCTCCTTCCAGGTTGTTTCTACGCGCCTCAACGTTCCGCCGCGAAAGTAATTGGCGGATACCAGTATCAGATGCAACGCGACCACCAGAGCGACCAGAGACACGGCTATCGGTATTACCGGTATGGCCGCAATATCCACCCTTCGCTTTTTTCGTTTTGATCCCGCGGGCAGAAGATCTATCTCAATCATGCGTGTAAGATCCTTTTTTTTATCCCCTCAGCGCCAACCCCACACCTACCGCCAGACGGGACGATATTGAATTCAGGTCTTCCAGGGATATGATATCCGCTGTCTTCGCCCCCGCGAAAGGGTCCCATTTCTTCACATCTATCCCCAACTTACCGCTAAGGTATTCAAGAACCCCGGGGCGGTACACCATGCCGCCGGAACAATATATATTGTCGACCGTCATGGCACTGGTATTCTCAAAATATCCGAAAGAAAGCTGTATCTCCTTTACGATATCATCAAGTATCTGTAACGCGGCCTGGTTTACCACTTCTTTATCAAATTCCCC
>CAYMBK010000170.1:0-13264 GCA_964388645.1 uncultured Planctomycetia bacterium
GTTTGAAGCTGTTTCATACGCATTCTGGCTAAAAATGTTGGCCGGGTTTATCAGATTCATCGGGTTTAGTATATCACCAATATTCAAACTAAACAAATCGGTCGGGCGGAGAGGTAAATCGCCTGCTACATCCACAAAAAGAACCTTCTCCGGAGGTAACCCTACTTTATCTATCCAGGCTTCGAAATCCGCTCTTTTTGTTTGCCCCGAAATGGCAATGACCCTATCTGTCGTTACACTCGAATTGAGTATTACATCTATTCCCATACTATGTGCAACAGTAAACGAATCATTCGTGTACACAGACAACGATTTAGTCAGGTCATCCAATTTAACTCCATTGCTGTTTATTCCGGATACTGACACACCCTTAACCGCCGTGTTTTGCAACAAATCCTGATAGCTTATTCCCCCTTCTTTCGTGGCTATATCACACCGAGGATTTCCGATCTGCCCCAAAGTGATAATATCCATTATGCCAAGCACCGGTTTCTCAAAGATATTCGCATAATTCAGGTCTATATCGACCTTTGCGGTATTTGTAAAAATGTCAATGGGGGAAACAAACGTGTTCGGTTTTTTAAGACACAGGAATTCCAAGATCTGATCCTGGTAGGTTTGTCCGGTCTGGGTCGACATAAACTTATCCCACAAATAGTTATACGGATCCAACGCAAACGATGTTATTTCTGACGCATTGCCAATTATGTTATGCCGGCTATTCCAAAGAGATTCAGACACTTCTTTGAATCCCGTCCACAAATTATCATAGCCTACCGTTTCAAAAACTGACGCAGTCCCGCCACTTACAGCATTCCCCACTATACCCAAAAACTGATTTGTCAAACTTGTATTGCCATAATAACTCTCAACTTCCTGCATAAACTGTGTTCCCACGTCAGATGTCCAGAATCTGTCGTTAATGTACTTTGACGGATTAGTTATAAACTGTGCGACCTCATTTGTTGTAGTGACAAGCAAGTCTCTCTTGTCCCATAAGGTCTGTGCGGACGACTTTAACCCTTCCCAGAAACCCGTTGTATTAACATTATCCAGGATAACACCTGAACCCGGCTGGATTATACCAAGAGCAAGTTCTGCAAGTTCTATATAATAACCTGAATTGGCCGTAATATTTTCAGCCTGGTTTAAGAGTTCCAGTTTAAAGGTGTCATCGCCCAGAATATTTGAAAATACTCTTGTTCCGGGAGCAAGAGGAGAATACATACTATGCGATAACATATCCGCAGTTTCCTGAGACCAGGTATTCATCATAAAAGTCGTGTCCAAAATAGCCTGCCATTCTGCTTGTGTGGCTATTCCACTCAAATCTACCGTTTGCCCCTGATACAACATACTCAATGCCAGGTCGCAAACTCCGGTTAAATCGTCTGATATGTTTGCGGCGGAATTGCCCTGATTTGAAACATTCCACCAGTTCTCGCTAATAGACAATTTATCCGCTACTATTTTCCCGTTTTCAACTGTACTGAAAAGTAAACTGTTCATACCTTCGCCGGACAACAAGAAATCAATGCTACTACCCGTATTGTAGTTGTTGTAATTAAAATCAACTATCTCGCCCTTCTGATAGGAAAAACTTATATTCTGCACATAATCGTTGATCTTTGCGTCCAAATAATCGCCATAAGAATTGAATAGAATGTATCCTTTATCCCCATTTGGTCTGACCCAATAAAGTGTTTCTCCTGTTACCGGGTGAATTATCCTTGCGTTTGTGGCATAACCGTTCTCTATGTCCATAGTAAGGCCCAGACCCGGGATGTAAGTCCCTTCGATATACCCGTTAAAGAGAGCCATCTTCCCCTGGCCATCTACGCCTATATCACCAAATATCAATTTTTTGCCGTCTTTAAGGCCCACAACGTTACCCTCACTGTCAAAAAGTAGTATGGTTTCGGTGTCTTCGGCCCTTACTCCGGTAACTGTCTCGCCTGTCTCTAAAGTAACCTGCTCGGTTTGGCCCGTATCCAACTTGTTCTTGATGTACTGACCGATACTTCCGGCGGCTGTTACCATCTGGTTAACCGCTATGGAACTAAAAAACCCGGTCGCATAGGTATTCAGAGCATCAACTATTCCTCTTTCCCTGGCTATCTTCGTAAAATCAAGTATCTGGGACATATATGCCGCTTCCATCCACGGGTCGGTTGAGGCTCCTGATCCCAGGAATACCAATGCGTTTTGTTCGTAGGTATCAAACATAAACTTAAATATATCCAGGTTTTCGTTTCCGGGTAACATTGACTGCAATGTTCCGTTGATGGCCGTCGCTATCGCTGAAAATCCTATATTGGCAAGTAATGGGTTGAAATCAAATTTGTCTACAAGGTAGTTAAGTCCGACTTGGGTGACTCCCTGAGCGAGTCCCTGGATGGCTCCGTCGAGCCAACTCCCCGGACTTCCTCCCCCGCCTATCCCTGATAACCCGGCCTGCAAGCTCGAACGTATCCCAATCCCTGCCAGGTGGGATATTCTATCATCCAAGCCCATTATTTGGCCGAGTCTGGTTATGCCGTAGTAGGCGAGTTCGCCGGATACGTTCGGGAGAATGGTCGTGCCTATGACATACGAAACAGCGTCAAGACCGGTCTTTATGCCCACATCGGGGACTATCACACCGCCTAATCCCGCTTTGACTATGGTTCCCGCGGCAAGGCCGATTATGTCGGTTATAGCGCTGTCTATTCCCAGCGTGTAGCCAGCGTATCTTGTGCCTTCGATAACGATCGACGCGGAAGCGTTATGAAGCCCAAACGCGGCTCCGGTAGCAGAATATGTTGTCCCGAAATCAACAAACCCGCCTGAAATGAACGCCGCGGTAAGACCGGCTATATTCGCGTTCATACCGAACGTTAAAAGAGCGTTAGAGTACGCGGTGTTAAGCGATATCCCTATTACGGCCTTACCGATAAGCGCGGGTAGTCCGTGAACGAAACCCTTAACCGACTGCATGAACACATTGCCCATGTTTTCTGTAGCTTGCCCCAGAGCCTTACCGATATTAGCGACACCTTCGGCAAAACCTGAAATAATGCTCCCGAAATTTACAGCTATGTAAAGCACTCCCGTAACCAGGGATATTATGCCGAATATCCTGCTTAATAAACGCGCTATTTCGTTATCTATGAATGATAATACTGTGGAAATAACCGCTGAAACGACACTGATGATGAAGAAGATAAGAAAGGGATCGCTTCCGCGTACTTGCATGGCTTCGCTATTCGTAAGTACGCGTGATATGCCGTCTTCAGGCGGGCCGCGGTCCGTCAGGGCATAACCGTCCCAGGAAGAGAGTAGATCGTCTATATCCATTTCCCGCACCTGCCCGGAAGCGCCTTGCGAGGGTTCGTAATATGTAACCGTGCCTCTTTCGGCGTCTATACCGGTAACCACTATAAAGTGATCGTCGTTCACCCTGATGATCGCCTTGCCGGTATCTCGCGTAACGTATTGAAGGGCGTATATTCTCGCCGTATCGAGCCGGACGGTATTGTATTGAAGCCCTTGCATACGAGCATACGTTTTGAGAGCGTACAGCGATATCGCCAGCTCCCCGGATGTTATGGACGTTATAGAACCCGTAAAAATATCGATAAGTATCGTTTTGACAGCGAGATCCTCGATATCCACGTCAGAGCCGCGAGAGATCATCTCTTTAAGCGCGAAAAACGCAGATCTTCCAAAATGCCGGTTATTGGACGAAAGCCATTTTAATATCGCCTCGAAATCCCTTTCGTCGTAAAGAACGTCCTCTTCGGATATGCCTAAAGACCCGAATAACGCGGCAAGTTCACTCCCGGACAATTTTTCCGCATCACCGAGGACCCCATCCACCCCGGAAATAACACCGTTAATAAAATTATCGTTGTTTTGCCTTTCTGCGATATAGGTTTCGTCCTCTTCCAGCGCGTCGATAACCGGCTGAACGTCGAACGCCATGCGTTCTTCAGGATCCAAACACCCCATATCGGAGGCTTCGGCCAGCCACATTTCTTTTTCACCGTCGGTGACGTTCCTCCCGAGATATTTCTTATAGTAGATCTCCGTAACCTCGAATATTTCCTGTACCAGCGTGCGTTCAAGCGCCGCCACTTCTTCCCCTCTGATGTTCTCAAGGTTCACCTCAAGCTGTTCGAGGATATCGGCTCCGGCATCCTCCAGGGCTTTGTCTATCTCCGCGTACAGTTCAGCCGCCTGAGAGTAGAGTTTTCGGCGTTCAGCATCTACCCGCCGCAGAGCATCTTCTATAGACCGCATCGTCTGCTTTTTTTCATTTTTTTTGCCCCATTCCCACCATCCGAACCTTTTACGGTCCCATTCATGCCACATGCGCCTAAGGTCGTTCTCAGCTCTCTGAAGCGCGTCAAGCCCGGGTTTTATCATGCTGTCCACATACGCATGCGCGTATTTTTTGGCTTCGGCCATCTCCATTATGGTCTTCTCGGCTTCGGCCGTTATCTTGTCCCGCGCTTCCTGCATGGACCATTTTATCTCATCCCTTATGCCGGAATAATCCACTTCAACAAGATCGCCTTCGGAGGAATATCTGTATTTCACGAGCTGTTTGCCTCCCGCGTCGGTAACTGAGGTAAGCCTTCCTTCGGCATCGTAATTCTCTATACGGCTGTTACCTTTAAGCACACTTTTAATTTTACCCCAGGGATAATATTCCGTCGCCATCGTATAACTCGGATCCTTGAAATACGACGGCAGCGCCGAGCGGGCAAGTTTGACCTGCTCTCCCAACGATTCCTCAATTGTGATGACCATGTTGTTCAAGAGAGCGTAATCTTTTAACGCGTTCGCGTCTATGCGGTATATCGGCGTTGTCTTATTCAGAATGTCGGGGCTTATCTCGTTCCTGACAAAAAATTCACCGCGATATTCCCCTTCCGCGCCTTTATTGAAAGATATCTTTATGCCGATATGAGCGATCCGTGTCGGATCGAAATCGAATGAGGTTTCCGAGCTGCCTTCATCTATCTCTCCGAACTGCGGAATGAGAGCCACTTCCAGCCATTCATCTACTCTGGTTATAAGAGTGTATGTGCCGTATTGATGATTGTTGTTCATATCCTTCACGAAAACCTGCGCCCACAGAGGTTTTTCTTCGCTTACGGGGAAATCCTCCGGGGCTTTTACCTTAAAGGTCAATTGTTTTCCGGCAAGATCTACAGGTCCGGTCCATTCATATCCGGGAACGTCATAACGCAGGTCAACGAACATCTCTCCCTGGTTAAGAGCGGGATCTCCGGCTTTCAGGTCCAAAAGAAGTTTCCACTGGTTTCTGTCATTATCCCGCTCTATCCCGGTAACGCCGCGCGCCCCTATGAAAGTCTGCTCCCGCCACGAACTTATGTTCAGGTCTATCAGCCCGCCATCTTCCCCTGCTTCCTCGCCTTCGTAGATGGTAAGTATGTCATCCCAGCCGATATATCCGGGGTTTCCACCTAAAGGCTGGTCATCGGAGATAACTCCCACATAAGGCTCGACTGAAGATTTATTGACAAGGAACGGCATATCCACCACACGTTCACCCGCCGCAAGATATGAATAGTTGGCGTCCTTAACGTAGATCTTACCGCTGTACGACATTCCCGAATTAAAGATCTCAGCCCTTATACCTGCAAGCCTTATTCTTGAAGGATCGAAACTCCCGGCTGTGTACCCGCCTTCTGGATCTATGTCGGATATGTCCAGCGTTATCTTATGCCAGAGCCCGTCCCGCGCAACGGTCACGGGCGTGGAATACTCAGAAGCCCAGGTATCGGTTTTCACGAATATCCTGAAATCTACTTTATTGCTTTCGGCAAGCGTGTTATCCTCAAGTTTGACGTAATACGACAGACTTTTCCCGTCATAATCGTAGTATGGGCTTCGTATCACTCCCGGAGAAGGGTACCTTAGGTCAAAAAAGGCCTCTCCCTTACTGTATTGAGTATTACCTCCGGTTATTGAAGCGTTCAACACGAGGGTATCTCCCGAACATCCGGCAGATGTTATAGCCAAAGCCCCGCTGGCCAGACCGGTCTGAGCAGTCCATTTTGTGGAAGAACCGTTGATCGTATTAACTTCGACAATGGGTTTTTCGCTGATATTGTACTGCAAGTACAGTTTATTTTTTTCATATTCCGTAAGACTTCCCCCTACTCCTTCTACGTAGTACATCGCGGCAGGATCGGCAGAAATATCAAGCGGGATACTGGAGGGTATCTTCTGACCGGGATCATACATCAGCAATCTTGAGGAGGCATTGACAGCCACGAGAACATTGCCCTTGTATATTAGCTTGACCCCGTCGGGGGCTGTAATAACCGACCAGTCCTCCTCGTACAGCCTCAAGCGCCTTGACCTGCCGTCGGGGAGAACAACGGTGAAACTTTCTAATTTCCCGGAACTGTCAAATACCGGATCTTTCAAAACGGTCCCGTCGGGGCTCTCCACCCTGTCGACTTCCCCGTTAACGTAACGCACCGTCCGTCCGTCAGGATGATCCTGACGGACAAGATCCATGACAAGAGTCCCGTATGCCGTGCGTTCATAGTTATACACATACCCGTCGGGTGTGTACAAATCTCTTATGTAGCCGGACTCTCCGTATTCTCTCCGCGTCCCATTATTATCAAGCACAACGGTCTTCCCCTCATAATATTGGTACTCTAAGCGTAATGTCTCTTTACCGTTCTTTGTCTGACTCAGCTCCTTTATGCGTTTTTCTTCCTCGTTCGCAGGATCGTTTTCATATGTATATTCCGATATCACGCCCGACGGGAGCTCTTGCCTCACCAGGTATTCTCCGTCGTAAGATCTCAGCGTACGATCGTTATCATTGTCCGTGTTAGATATGGTTACCTCGAGTATGCCGGACGAGCCCATATGGTACGAATACACATATGTCCTGCCGTCGTCATACGTAACTTTTGTTATCCTTTTGGTTTCAGGGTCGGTATTATAATGAGCCCCCTCTGTCGTGTCGTAAAGATCCGTTATCCTTCCGCCGCGATAAAGAACAAACGATCCGTCCTCGGCCTCGACAGAAGTTATTTCCCCGTTCTCGAAGTATATGCTCGTATTGTTCTCATCAACTATCCTGCTAAACGCTCCTTCTTCGTCATAAAACCGCTTATACTTGCCGTTATTAAACACTATCTCGCCTGAACCATGAACATCCATGCGTCCACCGATACCCGTTACGGAGCCAAGCAAGCCCTGCTCGTAGCTGATGACCGATCCGCTACAAAGTTCTATTTTTGAGGGAGTTCTTCCGCCTGGATCAGAATATATTATGGTACGGGGTATATCTACGACATTCAAAAGGCCCGATACCAAAACCGACCTTTTGCCCTCATCGTCGTCTCTATAGGCATACGACAGCTGTATATCATCACTGCCGATCACCGCTCTTAACCTTCCGGAATCATAGTATGTCCATTCCCCGGAATCCGTTATGAACTCGACCGGAGAGCCGGAACCATCGTAGAAACATGCCGCTTTGGAACTGTATACCCTTGAGGAAACGATATTCCCGGATATATCGACATCATAAAAAAACCCGGACCATCCCAATGCCTCAGAATATCTGGCCTGCGTCATATTGTTCCGCAATATCGACCGCGTACCGTCCTTATGGATAGTCTGCACAAGTTCCCCTTTATGTATAAGGCTTACCGATCCATCGCTCCTTGTGAGAACACCGCTTAAAAGATCGCCGTTGTCATCGAAAGCGATATCAGTCAGCATTCCAGCGCCGGACGCTAGTTTTACGGCCGCGATCTCTCCGGAAACATACGTTATTACATCTCCGGTGTGCGTGGTTATTGAGACCCCTTCGTCATAGTCGCTTTGCCCGCGGCTCTCGGCCTTTATGCTATCCACCAGCATGCCGTCTTTGTCGTACTCGTCTATATTCCCTGAGGCCGCGCACACGTAATAGCCCGTCAAAGACCCCGACTCGTAGAAATACTCAACTGAAGAGCCGTCCTCGTTGAGCACTCTCACGGGCCCGGAAAAAGAGATCTCGGCGCTATAGATATGCGCGCTGCCGTCCTCCGTTCTGCGTAGAAGAACCCGGTCATTTTCATCATAGACGACCATACCGCCGTCGGCTATGACCGCTCTCTCTTTTACCGTTGCGTCTTCTCCATAAATCACATACGTGCCATCGCTATTGAATTTTGCCCGCGTCTTTCCGTCCAATGTCCGCGAAAACAACGATATCGATAAAAGCGTCCCGGACATATCGTATTCCTTAGCGCTGATAGGATATGATCCGCCTCCCTCGTAAAAAGTGACAACCCTTACGACATCAGTACCCTCATAGTACTCAATTATTTTGTGATCCCCGTTGGAATTAATTTCCCGCGTTAAACGTCCGTTCCCGTCCTCGTAGAACGGCTCCTCTTCAAATTCTCTTATGCTCAGGTCCCCGTATCTTTCGTATTTCTTTCCTCCGGAAACGTAATATTCGTATGTGACCGCTTTCCCCTGAAAATATCCCATGACGGTTTTTCTGGCCTCATCTGAAATAACAAAGCCTCCGGTATCCTGCCAAAAAAATCCTCCCGCCGATCCTCCTGAATACACAGAGCTGAGTTTCCCGGGGACCTCAGTGGGTTCCAGCTCTCCGGCTATGACCGGTCTATCGAGATGAATATCACAAAATGAAACGTCAAGAGAACGGCTGCCCGCCATGTTGTCATAGTAGTGATACTGGTACAGGTCAAGCCCCACATCAGTCCAGTATCTCGTCATATCGGTTCTATTGCGGCTTCCCACTGTTACCAAAGACGCTGGCGCTTTAGAATGTATAAGCGCGGCAATATCTTTAACAAACGTCCTCATCGAGTCTATTGGAACATCCACTGCGTACTCAGGCTCGTTTATGATATCCCAGGCGTAAATTGACGGGTCTGACCCGAATTCCCCAAAAAACCCGGAAAATATGCCAAGAAGGGCTTCCCGTTTGCCTGGATCCATTATAAGTTCAGGATGTTCTCCTACCTTATATATATCTTCATGTGTTACGCCGTCACCTATACCATAATCAAAAAGAACCGGTATAAGTTTCATGCCGAACATTTCCGCCGCATCGAGCAGAACGCGCATATCCTCATATACCTTATCGGTAAAACCCAAAGGGTTCCCGTCGCCGTCAAACTCCATACCCGATCGAAGATCAGTAAAAAGAAATACTCTCGCATAGCTGCCTTTCCATAGATCGAACGCCCGGTAAAGCCCGGCTTTTGTCGTTGAAAAACCTGCATGATATCCGGATCCCGGCGTTTCTCCGAGATCATACCCGTAATTGATCCATGGCAGGTTGAACCCCTTCATAAAAAGCCTCTCGGGTATCCTTTTTTCGATAAGTCTGAGAGGATCCCCCCGTAAGTCCAGAGCTTCATATATCTCTTCGGTGCCATCTGAATACGTTTTGGTCACCGAAATAAGTTCCCATTTTTCGTTCCGTCTATAAACCCAGAAGGCTCCGCCAACCGCGTCATAAAAAGTGTTCTTGTGCCCTTTCCCGTCCTCATCAAAGATATAGGTGCATACCGACCCGTCCGCGTCCCTTCTTATCCCATAGCCGCCTATGATCTCATCGAAAGGCTGTAGTACATTCCCGTATTTATCATATTCGGTCGTCTCCAGCAGATTATCATCCGCGTCATATTCCTTAACGTATCTCGCCTGAAGCGTACCTTCATAATGATCCTCGTACGTTTTGTATGACCCGTCGGAGAAAGTCACTTTTACAAGCAACCCTTCTGTGTCGTAACTCTCGCGCGTCCCGTCGTCATAACCTCTTGTAACCATCCTCCCCGCTGTGTCGTAGGTCATAAGCACCACATCCCCGGCTACATCGGGAGCGGCATCGGCCATGGCGTGAGAACGTTTTGTTTTGCCATCTTCGTAATATTCAAACGTTTCCAGCCATATGCCGTTCGCGTCGTATTTTACATTCGTTTTAATTCTTCTGCCCGTATCCTCCCAGAACTCCCATGTTTCACTGGTCGCGTTCTCGTAGACCCTTCCTGTTAAACGGGAGAACCGGTCATAGGTATATTCCCGGCCATCGGCATATTTTAATATTCTGCCCATCGCGGCATACCCGTTCTCATGGTCATATAACCTCGTAAGCGAATTCACGAACTCATCCGAAGCATCGCGGTATTCGTAGGTCTTGTACCATTTATTCGGATAAAATTCGGTGTAAAGGTAAAAACTACCGTTCGACAGCACCTTTTTGGTCATACGGTCCAACTCATCGTAATAGTATTCTCTCCCGTCACCATAGATATTTATCCTGCCGTAATAAACTTTGCCGGTATCATCGTACAGGTATTTGAATATCCATAACAAATCTCCGTTCGCGGTATAGTACTCCCTTATCTTCTGCCTGCCGTTAGGATAGTACTCATAGAGATAATATGATCCGTCAACATTGATGCTTTTGTAGAGCCGATTATCACTGTCATAGTACATCGCCTTTCCGTTAGAATACGTAACGCTGCGGCCCGTAAAATTATCCTCATGGTCATACTCGTATATATCAGACATTTCGATCGTACCGTCAGGCTGGTAATATACCTTAGAGCTGGCGCGCCCACCAGGGGTGTACTCGTAAAGGTAGTAATACCCGCTGACATTAACCATTTTTGTGACCTTACCTCTGGCGTCATAATGATATTCCCTGCCGTCGCCATAGACAACTATCCTGCCGTAATAAACTTCGACGGTATCGTCGTACAGGTATTTGTATCTCCATGATAGATGCCCGCTTGCGCTGTAGTACTCCCTTATTTTCTGCCTGCCGTTAGGATAATACTCATAAAGATAACATGACCCGTCAACATTGATGCTTTTGTAGAGCCGATTATCACTGTCATAGTACATCGCCTTTCCGTTAGAATACGTAACATCGCGGCCCGTAAAATTATCCTCATGGTCATACTCGTATATATCAGACATTTCGATCGTACCCGCGGGCTCATAATATATACGTGACTTATCGCGTCCGTCATCCAGATACTCATACAGGTAATAGTATCCGCTGGGATATAACCTCTTTGACAACTTGTTCTGGGAATTATAACGATACTCGGCGCCCGTGGCATATTTGACCGAATAACCCAGATATTCCCCGTTATCACCGTAAAAATAGCTGTAACGGTAATTCATTCCCCCGCCGGGTTTCCTATATTCCCTCATCTTATATTTACCGTCAGGATAGTATTCATAAGCCCAGGAATATCCGCTGGGAAATTTCCGTTCGGTCAATTTGCCGTTGCCGTCATATCTATAGAACTCCCCGCTGACATAACTAATACTTCTTCCCTCATATGTACCTTCGCTGTCATAGAAACTAGCATGTGTGAACGAATATGCCCCTCCCGGAACATAATAATCGTAGACCTTCACGTCCCCGCCTGACGTGTGCTCCCTATAAACAAAAGCCCGGCCGTCTTTATAGATCTTTTCTTTAAGCAGGTCCCCCAGATAGTAAAAAGTCCACCCGCCGCTTCCCTCAGACATACGGTCATATGCTACCCCATGCGGGGTTTCCGGAAATTCCTGAGACGAACTTAATTGCGAGTTAAAATCCTCGATATGATTTTTTGATCCCACAAGCGTTTCCGCCCGGCTCTGGTTCGATAAAAGCGTAGATGAGTCCACAGAACCTGCAGTCCCGTCATTGACAGGCTGGACAAGAGAAATAACGTCCGACGACCAGACGATCTGGTGAAATAAGAAGATCCCGGCGGTAAAAGCCGAGACCGGCCTTAGAAAAGCTTTTGATTTTTTGGTCCGAAACATGGCATCCTCCTGCGTTTTTCCCTTTTCGCATCCAATGCCATTTTAACATTATTTGATTTTTTGTCAATGTTTTTTTTGTTTTAATCAAATTGTGCTTGCCCTGCCATCTATTCAGATAAAAAAAGGTCACGCCTGTTTTCATACACTTTTTTCCAAAAGTGAAAAATAGGTGTGACCTTTTTTCTCTATCTATGTGCGTATGTTTGTGCTGCCATCCGGCTGGACAGCGTACCTAAAAGTCATCCTTCCGGCATTTGCGGCCAAAACTTCCATTTTGCCGTAATTATTGGTAGTGTCAAGAATTACGGGCACTCATATTGGAACCCCCTCCCAGGGCCAAAATTCGATGCTTTTTGATGTAAGGTTAATATACCAAAAGGTGTAAACTATGTGCCCCCTCGACTTCGCTCCCCTCGGCCAGAAGGCCTCCCTTCGCCCTCGCTCAGGACAGGCGGGACAGGCGGAATGAAGTGTAAAGGATGTGCCCGGAATGCGGGTGGAGGCGGCGCTTCAGCTCGCTATGTCCCTTGTCGGGACATCACGCTCGCTTCAGAATACGCCATTATTTTGCTTGTCGCGGAATAATGGCCCGGAATTCCCTCATGCCTTCCTCCTTCGCCAAATTATCCACATATTGTTAGGCTCCGGAGGACTTCGTCGGCATTCGGTCAGGATTCGGCACTAATTATTTCCATGTTATTTATGCCTCACCCTGTAACACATACAGATAACAGAAAAGCCCCCGTTTCAGGGGGCTTTTCTTTTATCTGGCGGAGAGGCAGGGATTCGAACCCTGGGTTCACCGCACTTGTGCTTAAATTATCGTTTTTTGTCCAAATTTTGTCCACTTTTATTTTTCCGCCTATTCAAAAGTAATAGTGTCTATAGCGCGCCTCAATCTTTCGAGGTTCGCCGCAAGGTATCTTGACGTGATATAATCCTCGTTTCTGTGCCCGAGAAGGATCTCTGTCGCAAGGCGATCTTTGCTCTTATAGTCGACCTCAGTCGCGAAACTTTTCCGGAATGAATGATGACTCGCCTTGTCGTCTATCTCCAAAAAATAGAGGAATTTTTTAACCTTCTTCCCCAGGGATGTCTTATTAAAAACTGTCTTGGTGTCCGGGTTAATGAATAGCGTCTCGGATTCTCCCCGGTATTTCTTTATGAGCTTGGCGACCTCTTTATGGATCGGGATCAGTCGCCTTTTGTCCCCCTTGCCCAATAGATCGATAGTGTTCTGCTGCGCGTTAATGGATGTCCGCCTAAGCTCCGTCACTTCTTGCAGCCTTAATCCGGTATAGAGCGAAAACACGCATATATCCCGGATAAGCCCTTCCGCCCCTCTTATCTTGGAAACTTCCGGATTCGTTAAGACCCTGGTCCCTGTCTGTCCCCGGGGTTTTTTCATCCGGATAGCCTTGAAAGG
>CAYMBK010000171.1:0-3115 GCA_964388645.1 uncultured Planctomycetia bacterium
ATTCTTTTTACGGGAGCCGCTTTTTTTCTGCCTTTTCTGCCAAAGTCTCTGTCAGACCAGTTCATGGCGCTTCCGTATCATCTCTATATAATGGCCACACAGCATCATGATATAGAAGCCGTAAGGCCCATAGCTTATGGAACGGCGCTTGTTTTGATAGCGCTCATACTCATTATGAACCTTTTTGCGATAACATTAAGATACAGGCTTAGAAAACTAAAAAAGGAATAGCGATGATGACAGACCACATAAAAGTGCGTGTTAAAGCTTTCAGTTTTTTTTACGGGAAAGAGAAGGCGCTTAAAGATATCAACATGGACATTTACAAGAACCAGGTACTCGGGATAATAGGGCCCTCGGGATGCGGCAAGTCCACTTTTTTAAGAAGCATAAATCGCATGAACGACGTAATACCCGGGATAAGATATGAAGGGACACTCACGATAGACGGGAAGAATATATTTGCCCCGGGTGTGGATGTCGTGGATATAAGGAAGAAAGTGGGAATGGTGTTCCAGAAATCCAACCCGTTCCCTAAAAGTATTTTTGATAATGTTGCATATGGCCTGAGGATAAACGGGGAGAGAAACAGAGATGTGATAGCGGAAAAGGTGGAAAAAAGCCTTCAGGGCGCGGCTTTGTGGGGAGAGGTTAAAGACAGGCTTTCGGCAAGCGCTTTTGATCTTTCAGGCGGACAGCAGCAGAGGCTTTGTATAGCCAGAGCTCTCGCCGTGGAACCGGAAGTTCTTCTCATGGACGAACCCGCCTCAGCGCTTGACCCCGCGGCCACATCGAAGATAGAGGAACTTATACAGGAGCTCAAAAAACAGTACACTATAGTGATAGTGACGCACAATATGCAGCAGGCGGCAAGGATATCGGATTATACAGCTTTTTTTATGTTGGGAGAACTGATAGAATATGATGTGGCGGGCAAGATGTTCACAAATCCTTCCCAGAAGATAACGGAAGAGTACATAACGGGCAGGTTTGGATGATAATGTGGTTTAATCTCAGGAAGGTGTGAAATGATAATGGAAAGGCATTTTGACGATGAGCTTTCAAGCTTGAAAACGGATCTTATAAAAATGGCGTCTCTAGTAGAGGAAGCCATATACAAAGCAGTACAGGCGCTTAAGGACAGAAATAAAGAGCTTGCCGACGAAGTCGTGAAAATGGATTCGAGAATAGACGAGATGGAGAATGTTATAGAAGAAAATGCCATAGAACTCCTGGCTCTCCGCCAGCCCATGGCGGCGGATCTGAGGTTCGTAACAACTGGCATGAAGATAAACGCGGAGCTTGAAAGGATCGCCGATCTTACTGTCAATATCGCCCAGAGGGCCATTGAGATAGCGGACAAGCCCCTTTTAAAACCCATGATAGATATACCTAAACTTTCCGAAATAGCACGAAAAATGGTAAAGGGGGCTATAGATTCTTTCGTACAGAGAGACGAAAAACTCGCCAGAGAGATCATTCTCACCGACCCGCAGGCGAATGAACTTAAAGCTGACGTTCAAAAGGAATTGATAGAGTACATGACACGTGACGGCTCTACCGCCACAAGAGCGGTACCTTTGATACTCTCAGCGCGCCATCTTGAGCGTATCTGCGATCATGCCACTAACATCGCGGAAGATGTTATATATATGGTTCAGGCCAAAGTGGTTAAGCACAGAAAGCTTGATAGCCAAGAGTAGAGAATAAGCAGGAAGACCCGATATTCCCAAGAAAAAAGGTAATAGTTTGGGAAGGCTCAGGAGAAGCGTTTTTCCGAGCTGTCATCGCGCGTCCGCCGGAACTTTTACCCCCTCCCCCCGTTATCGCGAACCCCGCCGGAGGCGGGCGAAGCGATCTCCATAAAAGATAAAAAAGTTACAGGATGAAATGGTCATTGAATGAGAAAAATAGATCAAGTCCAGAGCACGCAAGAAAAAGAGAGACTTGATCATATCCGCGGCGCCTAACTTCAAAGGTCTATATTCAGATATCATCTTATGGGCACTATGCTGATATTGATAGTGTGATATTGATAGTGTTGAAGTGGTAAAACGTTTGTGTTATACTCTTTTTTAGCGGCTACATAAGAATAGGGAGGTATCTGCATGGGCAAGATGTTAAGTGTTCTGGTGGGGGGGATAGTTCTTTTTGTCGGGCTTATACTGCTTGTGTCCTGGTGGTTCGAGTTCATGTTCATAATAAGGGGGATATTGCCGGGGCTTTTGATACTGGGCGGCGTAATAGCTGTACTTGCCGGTATAAGCGAGTTTAAGGATACCCTCAAGGCCAAGAAAGAAAAAAAATGACACGAAAAAAAATATTGCCGATCTGTCTGGCCGTTCTTTTCCTCGGCGGCTGCGGAGAGGATATTTCTACCATCGAGAAGAAAGTGCTCGAGAGAGACCCGTCTTTTCAGGAGATACTCGACCTGAAGAATTCGATGTCGAAAGAGCTTGAGCAGGCCCAAATCGGATATTTCACGCAAAAACGAAAAAAAGAAGCGCAGATAGCCTCTCTAAAGCAGGACTTGGAGAAAGCCAGGGGCGAGCACGCCGCAAAAATGGACAGAATAAGAAAAAAGCTCGATCCGGAAATATCCGCCCTGCGTAACACCATAACGAGCATGAAACGGGAAGCTGGGCTGAAGCGATCGGAATTGAGGATGATAGAAAAGAGCATCCGGGAGATAAGAGAGCTTGTACAGAAAGGAAAAAACCTTGAGATGACGCAGGAAGAGATGAGGATGTGGAATGAAAGGATGACGGCTTTTGTCAAAAAAAGAGAGGATATAGTTAAAGACCTTGATAAAACGGCTGCCGACATAGAGACCGCTGAGCTAAAAATGGTGCTGATGGCCGAAAGATAACGGACGGAGTGAAATGAAGACACGGAAAGCCCTTATAAGTGTTTCGGATAAGACCGGTTTGGATGCGCTGGCGGAAGCTTTGGACAAGGCGGGATGGGAGATAATATCTACCGGCGGTACGGCCGAGCACATACGGTCTATCGGGATAGCCGTTACGGATGTTTCCGAATATACGGGGTTCGGAGAGATGCTTGACGGCAGAGTGAAGACCCTGCATCCTTTTATACACGCGGGGATACTTGCCGA
>CAYMBK010000172.1:0-7556 GCA_964388645.1 uncultured Planctomycetia bacterium
TTCCAGGGGATAGGCCTATGGCATCTTTAATGGCAGACGGTATTATCCTTAGGAAATATTATCTGAGAGAAACAAGCTATATACTGGTACTGTATACCAGGGAATTCGGCAAGATACGAGGGGTGATAAAAGGCGTCAGGAAACCGTTTCCTCAGTTCGCGGGGAACTTCGAGACATTGTCGTTATGCCGGATAATTTTTTACAGAAAAAAAAAGAGCGCGCTGGACCTGATAACGCAATGTGAAGCGGTGGATTATTTCAGCAGGGTCCGGACGGATATGGAAAAACTGGTTTATGCCGTTTATTTCACCGAAATGGTAGACGCGGTGACAGCCGAACATGATCCCGACCCGGCGATATTTGATATTCTAAAGGGGAGCTTGGGAATGCTGGGCCGGGCGCTCGGCGCTAAAAGGGTCAGGAGGATATTCGAAATAAAACTTCTGGGGGCATTGGGATTCAGTCCGCAGGTTGACGAATGCGTAAAATGTTCGGCACCTGTGGACGAAAAGTCCTTTTTCAGCGCGAGGTCGGGTGGTATAATGTGCGCGAAGTGCCACGGGGAAAAAGAAGGAAACATATCCGTTTCTTTGGGTACAATAAAGTTTATGAGAAAGATACAGTCTAGCGATATAGAAAAAACAGAACATATAAAGCTTAGCCGTGAAGTGGGAGAAGAAACGGAAAGGATGCTGGACGGATTTGTGAAGTTCCAAATAGGACGTCCGATAAGATCGCTCAAATTTTTGGAGGACATAAGTGCTTTCAACGGCGCCGGAGGTTGAGGCTTTGTAGTTATCGTGTTATGGTATGGAGGCAATTTTTCGGGTAGGAAACGAGGGTCAGCGGAGATTTCCGGAGAGCAGCATGAGGTGGGATATCCGGTTTTAGGGAACTTTTTGATCATATATCTTGACGCGGTCCGGTTAAGGTAAGGTCAAAAACAATATAACTTTAGCGGCTGGTTTTTAAGTAGGCAGTCGACAGGATCGACGCCCATGATGTCTATCGGCGGCCAAGTAGAAAAGGGAGAGGATGGCAAGCGAAGATATGGTGACAAATGTAGCGCTTAAGGACATAGCTAATCTCTGCAAGCGCCGGGGTTTTATTTTTCAGGACAGCGAGATATACGGAGGGATAGGAAGCGTCTGGGATTACGGACCTCTTGGGGTCGAGCTCAAAAAGAACGTCAAAGGCCAGTGGTGGAAGAGCATGGTCTATGATCGTAACGATGTAGAGGGGCTGGATTCTGCGATACTCATGAATCCGGACACATGGAAAGCTTCGGGCCATATCTCTTCCTTTTCAGATCTTATGGTTGATTGCCTGGAATGCAAGAAAAGGTTCAGGCTGGACAAGATAGACGGGAAGAGCTGTCCTGAATGCGCGGGAGAACTTACTCAGCCGAGGAGTTTTAATTTGATGTTCAAGACTCAGGTTGGTTCGGTAGAAGGCCAGACGCAGGATGTTTATCTTCGCCCGGAAACAGCCCAGGGAATTTTCGTTAATTTTTCCAACATCTTGAATTCGTCGAGAAGAAAACCTCCCTTTGGAGTAGCCCAAACGGGTAAATCTTTCAGGAATGAGATAACAACGGGGAATTTTACTTTCAGAAGCAGGGAGTTCGAGCAGATGGAACTGGAGTTTTTCGTGAAGCCCGGAGAAGATGACAAATGGTACGAACATTGGGTGGATGCCAGGTTTAACTGGTATCTGGGTCTCGGCATAAACAAAGAGAACCTGAGGTTGCGGGAACATGCCGAAGACGAGCTCGCGCATTATGCTAAAAAGTGCCACGATATAGAGTTTCTTTTCCCCATGGGTTGGTCTGAGCTCGAAGGAATAGCCAACAGGACAGATTTCGATCTTAAGCAGCATTCCAGCATCAGCGGCTGCGACCTCAGTTATTTCGACGACAGTACGGGAGAAAGGTATGTTCCGTATGTTATAGAACCTTCGGGAGGCGTGGACCGGGCTGTTCTGGCTTTCCTGGTCAATGCATACAGGTCTGAAATGGTCAGGGACAAGAAAAGAACGTATCTTTCTCTTGACAAACGCCTGGCTCCGATAAAGGCGGCCGTTTTGCCTTTGCTTAAGAATAAACCCGAGATAGTGGAAATGGCCCACAAAATAAGGGATGACATAAAAGGCAACTACAGGGTGGTATATGACGACACAGCGGCTATAGGCAGATTGTACAGAAGGCAGGATGAGATAGGAACACCCTATTGCGTTACGGTCGATGTGGAATCTTTGACGGACGGTAAGGTTACCGTGCGGGAAAGGGATAGTATGGAACAGATCAGGGTAGAGGCCTCTGGCATCAGGGGTTTTTTCTCGGAGAAACTGGGAGAGTGTTAACCAAAAAAGGAGGAAGTGAGTAAGATGGTAAAGAAGAAAACGGGTAAAAAGACTACAACAAAGTCGGGGAAAAGATCTTTGAAAAAACATGTGTATTTTTTCGGCGGCGGCAAAGCCGATGGCAACGGGTCAATGAAGAATTTGTTGGGAGGCAAGGGAGCGAATCTTGCCGAAATGGCGGGCCATGCGTCACTTAAACTGCCTGTGCCCCCGGGATTTACCATAACAACCGATGTGTGCACACACTTTTATGAATCGGGGAAGAAGTATCCCGCGGGACTGACGGGGCAGGTAGACACTGCCATGGCGAAGATCGAGAAGATAATGGGGAAAAAGTTCGGCGATCCCAAGAATCCTCTACTTGTTTCCGTAAGGTCGGGAGCGAGGACATCAATGCCGGGTATGATGGAAACGGTCCTTAACGTCGGGCTTACAACAAAGACCATTCCCGGGCTTATAGAGAAGACCGGCAACGAGAGGTTCGTTTATGACGCGTACAGGCGGCTTATGACGATGTATTCTGACGTTGTAATGGAAAAAAGCGCCGGGCTGGAACCGGCCGAAGGGCATGGCGTGAGGCATCAGCTCGAGAAGATAATGGACGGCATGAAAAAGTCCAAAGGAGTTACTCTCGATACCGAATTGGATGTCGATGACCTGAAGAAGCTTTGCGCTAAATACAAGGCCAAGATCAAAGAGGTGATAGGCAAAGACTTCCCGGATACCGCGGAAGAACAGCTTTGGGGAGGCATCGGAGCCGTTTTTTCTTCATGGAACGGGAAGAGGGCGAAGTCTTACCGCCAGATAGAGAACATTCCCCATGAGTGGGGCACGGCTGTGAACGTGCAGTCGATGGTTTTCGGTAACATGGGAAAAGATTCGGCGACAGGGGTGGCTTTTACGCGTAACCCGGGCAACGGCGATAACAATTTCTACGGCGAATATCTTATTGACGCCCAGGGAGAGGATGTTGTTGCCGGAACAAGGACTCCGGCGCCGATAAACGCCAATTCTCAGAACGATCAGAACAACAAAGAGCCGATGCTCGAGAAAGTGATGCCCAAGGTCTATCGGGAACTATACGCCATACAGAAACGTCTGGAAAAGCATTACAAAGACATGCAGGATCTAGAGTTTACCATAGAAAATGGAACGCTTTTTATTCTGCAGACGCGTGTAGGCAAGAGGAACGGTCCTGCCGCGGTTAAAATGGCGGTAGATATGGTGAAAGAGAAAATGATCTCAAGGTCTGAAGCTGTTATGAGGGTCAAGCCCGCGCAGCTGGATGAACTTCTGCATCCTATAATCGACCCGGCGGCGGAGAAAAAGGAACAGCCTTTTGCCAAAGGCCTTCCGGCGGGACCCGGCGGGGCATCGGGTATGATAGTGTTCGGATCTGACGCGGCGGTAAAATGGGCCGCGGAAGGGAAGAAGGTTATCCTCGTGAGGGAAGAGACCAATCCTGAAGACGTGGAAGGCATGAGAGCCGCGAAGGCTATACTTACCGCAAGAGGCGGGATGACAAGCCATGCCGCTCTTGTGGCCAGGGGATGGGGTAAATGCTGCATAGTAGGATGCGGCGAGCTTAAGATAGACTACAGGGAAAAGACGCTAAAGGTGAAGGATATGACGTTCAAAGAAGGGGACTGGATAACCCTCAACGGAACGAAAGGGCTGGTTTATAAAGAGGCCCTCCCGATGATCGATGCCACAAAAGAAAACAAATATCTCGCGGATTTTCTGAAGATATGTGATTCCGTCAGAACTCTGAAAGTAAGGACCAATGCCGATACGCCCGAAGACGCCCGTAAAGCGCGGGAATTCGGAGCCGAAGGTATCGGCCTTTTCAGGATGGAACATATGTTCTACGGAGAAGGTGCGGACGCGCCTCTTTTCAGGTTGAGGAAGATGATACTTTCCAATACGGAAGAAGAGCGAAAGGCCGCGCTTAACGAACTTTTCCCCTACATGAAGAAAGATATCAAGGGAACGTTAAAGGCCATGTCGGGGTTTCCTGTGACGATAAGATTGCTTGATCCTCCGCTGCATGAGTTTGTGCCGCATCAGGAAGAGCAGCTCGCGGAACTCGCGAAAAGCCTGAATGTCGACATGGGGGATCTTTCCAGGAGGATATCGAAACTTAAGGAAAGCAATCCCATGATGGGACACAGAGGCGTGAGGCTTGGAGTGACTTATCCTGAGGTTACCGCGGTCGAAGCCAGGGCCGTGTTCGAGGCCACAGCGGAACTTCTTTCCGAGAAGTTCAAGGTGGCTCCGGAGATAATGATACCCGTGGTTGGGATAGACGCTGAAATAATTGACCAGGAAGCGATCGTGCGCGGTGTATACAAGGAAGTTTGCCAGAAATATGGAGTTAAGAAACTTCCAGTTATGATAGGCACCATGATAGAGATACCGCGTGCCGCGTTGACGGCCGGAAAAATAGCTCAGGTAGCTGAGTTCTTTTCTTTCGGAACCAACGATCTCACGCAGATGTCTTACGGGTTCTCCCGCGATGATATGGGAGGGTTCCTTATCCCTTATCTTGAGAAGAAAATACTTAAGGAGGATCCGTTCCAGTCACTTGATCAGGAGGGGGTCGGAGAGTTGATAACCCTAGGGATAGAAAGAGGCCGGAAGGTAAGACCCAAGCTTAAAGTGGGTATTTGCGGTGAGCATGGCGGGGATCCGGCTTCAATAAGCTTCTGCTATAGGGCCGGAATGGATTATGTCAGTTGTTCTCCTTTCCGTGTGCCGATAGCGAGGCTTGCTGCCGCCCAGGCGAAGGTCTCTGAAAAGCCGAAAAAGTGAGACATGACCCGGATGCCGGAGGAGGGGACTTCCCTCCTCCGGCAAACATTACCGCGAGACACAAAAAAAGGAATGGCGCATGGACGCTATAAAACTGTATCTGAAGGACATAAGGGATCTGCCCCTTCTTACTGCCGAAGAGGAGAAAACGCTTGCGGGAAAGATAAAGAAGGGGAACAAAAAGGCCCGCCAGCAGATGATAAAAAGCAACCTGAGGCTGGTGATAAACATAGCTAAAAAATATAGTTATCTGGGCGTCCCCATGCTGGATCTAATAGAAGAAGGCAACCTGGGGCTAATGAAAGCCGTAACCAAGTACGATCCGGACAGAGGATACAGGTTCAGCACCTACGCGGCCTGGTGGATAAAACAATACATAACCAGGGCTGTAGCTAACCAGGGGAAGACCGTGAGGATACCGGTATATGTCATGGAAATGCTCATGAGGTTTCAGAAAGTTAAGAAACATCTGTCACAGAAACACAAACGTTCTCCCCAGATGAAAGATATAGCCAAAAAAATGAAACTGCCTATGTCTCGCGTGAAACAGCTTAATCATATGGCATCTAACATAACAAGCCTTAACACCCCGATAGGGGAGTCGGGAGACTCTGAGTTCATGGACCTGATAGAGGACGAGAGCATCGTGAATTCTGTAGATGAACTTTCCAAATTCATGCTTCATGAACGGATAGAGGGTCTTCTGACAAAGATGACCGACAGGGAGAAAAAGATACTTACGTTGCGTTTCGGGCTGGGAGAGGACGGGGTTACTCATACTCTTCGTGACACGGCAAAACATTTCGGCATAACACGTGAGAGGGTGAGGCAAATAGAAGTATCCTGCATGCAGAAACTCCGCAAGATGATGGAAGACCAGGAGGAGGAATCCCTGAACAAGATGCGCAAAAGAGCGAGAAAAAGAAAAAGGATCCATAAGTAAAGGGCCGTCGGTGCTGCCGGCCGTAAATGGAGCTAGAAATGTCACGCGATATTGACAAAATTTCACAAACCGCTGGGCTTGTCCCCGGGACTTTGGTCCACGTGGGGGATAGAGGGTATGGCAAGTCGGATATTTCGGTCATTGAATACGGCGAGGAAAAAGCGCGAGAGAGAGCCGCTGATGCGGACGAAGATATTTTCTCGCAGAGCGAAGGCGCGTCGGTAGTATGGATAAACGTTGACGGCGTTAGTGACACGGAAGCTGTGGCCAGGATAGGAGAGAAATTCGGGGTTCACCCTCTTACGCTTGAAGATATAGTTAATACCACACAAAGGCCCAGGTGCGAGTTTTTCGATGATCATTTTTTCGTTATCATTAAAATGATCTATTTGGGAGATGACGGGGGCGTAATATCTGAGCAGGTCAGTATCTTGTTGAACAAAAATTTTGTTATATCATTCCAGGAAAGAAAAGGGGATGTTTTTGACCCGGTAAGAGAGAGAATACGGTCGGGAAAAGGCAGAATACGGAAGATGGGCCCGGATTATTTGGTTTATTCCCTCCTGGATGCCGTAGTTGACAATTATTTTAAAGTACTCGAGAGCATCGGCGAGAGCATAGAGGGTATAGAGGAAACTTTGGTCACCGACCCCGAACCGGATATTCTGCTGGCGCTGCACAAGCTTAAAAGAGGGATGATATCCTTGCGGAAAGCGGTATGGCCGCTTCGTGAGGTCATAAGCTCTCTGGCCAAGATGGAGTCAAAATTTTTCAAAAAAAGCACCGGCATATATCTCAGGGATCTTTACGAGCACACCATACAAGTGATCGATACCGTAGAGACCTACAGAGATACATTGTCGGGAATGCTTGATATTTACCTTTCGAGTTTAAGTAATAAGATGAACGAGGTCATGAAATTCCTGACTATATTCGCTTCGATTTTTATTCCCCTTACTTTCATAGCGGGAGTTTACGGCATGAACTTCAAATATATGCCCGAGCTTAGCTGGAAATGGGCCTATTTCGGTGTTCTTGGGCTCATGGCCGCTGTTGCCGGGATCCTTTTGATCTACTTTAAAAGAAAGAACTGGCTTTAGATCTTTCGTGCATCGCAATGCGGTTTCTGTATAATAACGCGGGGGGATGTTTTGATCTTAATGCTGTCCGGCTGAATTAAAAAATCTAATAGTGGAGGTATTGTTGGATCTCGGAAGTCCCCATCAATCAAGAGTTTTAGGAAAATATCCTATCGTCGATCATTATAGGCCGAAAATTATATTGATAAACGGATCTTTCGGTGTCATTGCCAGGATCGAAGGGGCTGAGTGGCGAAGCGATCTCGAATGAAATTAAGTGTTGCCGGAGATAGTTCCGGTCGCTACGCTCCCTTGCAATGACGATTTTTAAGATTTTTCCCGGACAGCATTGTTTTGATCTG
>CAYMBK010000173.1:0-2649 GCA_964388645.1 uncultured Planctomycetia bacterium
GTTTTGGCGTCTTTACAGTGCTAGAAAATAATAATACGCGGTCATCCGGAAGGAAAAAATATGGAAAAAAGATACGACTACGCGGTACTGGGCAGCGGCCCCGCCGGCCATGTATCGGCTATAACGGCGGCAAAGCTGGGGCTTAAAACCGTTATGATCGAGCGTGATCTGGCCATGCTCGGTGGAGTTTGCCTTAACGAAGGCTGCATACCCGCCAAATCGCTTTACGCGGCCGCGCATGATCTTAAGGCGGCAAAAAAATATTTTTCGTGTCAGATCTCCGAAGAAGATAAAAAAGGAGCTCTGGCGTCTATGGTAGCCGCGAGCAGATCGGCGACAGAGACATTGAAGCGCGGGCTTCTATCGCATTTAAAGCAACTGGGAGTTGACATTATCGAGGGCGCGGGCGTTTTTGAAAATGACCATGAATTAAAAATAACCTCTCGGGAAGGGAAGTCGGAGGCCGTATATGCCGAAAACATACTTATTTCTACGGGTTCTTCGCCAAAAGCCCTTACGGAGATCCCTTTCGACGGGAAATGTGTTATTTCGAGTTCTGAAGCCGTCAAGATCAGCGGTGTTCCCGAGAATATCCTGATAGTGGGAGCTGGAGCGATAGGCGTGGAGTTCGCCTCTTTTTTTTCCGTTATGGGTTCCCGGGTGACTTTAGTTGAGGAACAAAGCGCTGTACTGCCCGGGGAAGATAAGGACGTTTCTTCCGCGATGAGGAACATGCTAAAAAAAATGGGAGCGCGCATATTTACCTCCTCAACGGTCCGAGGCGCGCGTAAAAACGGAGATAAGGCAGTTGCCGGAATTTTCGATGGTGAAGAAAAGTTGAACGAAGATGTATATGACGCGGTCCTTGTTTCGGTGGGGCGGAGTCCGCTAACGGAAGCGCTCACTCTTTCCAAAGCGGGCGTCAAAAAAAACGAGAGAGGATTCATTCCCGTGAACGGTTTGATGCAGACGAACATCAGCAACATATACGCTGCGGGAGATGTGGTGCCCGGAGCCATGCTGGCCCACACCGCCCAGGCCGAAGGAGAAGCGGCCGCTTTTTCAGCGGCCGGAAAAGCCCGTGTTCCTTTGGATCGCTCGTCGATGCCGAGAGCGGTGTATTCGGAAGTTCAGGCAGCCAGCGTAGGCTCTACCGAAGAGCAGGCGAGGGCTTTCGATGCAGATATAGCAATAGGCAAGAGCTTCTTTAAGGCAAATGGAAAAGCCGTTGCCGTGGGCGAGGACGCCGGTTTTGTAAAGGTTATCGCCGACGCAAAAACACGGGTTTTGCTTGGCGCGCACATTGTGGGATATTTGGCTTCTGAAATGATAAATGAATTTGTTTTAGCGAAAAGTTCGGGGCTTACCATAGACGATATCGCCCGGTCCGTGCACGCGCATCCCACATTTTCCGAATCCGCGGCGTCAGCCGTAAGGGATATTACTTTCAGGTGATACCTGAATTCTTGAAGCCATGCCTGTTCAGGTAAAGACAAATTTCCTGAAATTCATTGAGAGGCCGTTAATCTCTATACCAGCGAGCCATTTTTTGTGTGCTTTCTCGGGTCGAAAACCGGAAAAGACACGGTCGACAAAGTGATCCCAGCGCCAGTACTAGCTAGTTTGAACGGGCCTATTTACGAATTTTCTGAAAATGGTATAATAACCTCTGCCGCGAATCCGGCTTTGATAGTTCGTGAGGGCGGCGGGCCTTTTAAGGATCTGGACAAGGGGGATACAATGAGGAAAGCCGATCTTTTTGTGAGGGTTTTAGCTCTGGCGGTAAGCATGTCGGTGTGTTTCTTTTTTTACTGCGCGGACATAGCAAAGGCAGACGCGGAAAATGATATCTCTTCAGAAGAAGGCGCTTACCGGCCTGAAGACATGGACAAGGCCCTCGATAAGGCAATAAAGGTCTTGACGGTGATACGGGAGGACCTGGCCGAGGAGTCGAAAGGGATAGGAGAACAGCCACCTGCCGATCAGGGTGAAAAAAAGGATTCGGCGGCGGCTACAGCCGGCAAGTGGATAGCCCGCGTCAACAGGATGTGGAAGAATGTTAAGGCGGCAGTTTCAGATGAAAAAGAAGGCGGCCCCGCGGAAACGGAGGCTATCGATACGAAAGCTTTGAGCGGGCGCATAGGCCAGGCGATAGATATGATGACCGCGATAAGGGACGGGATCGAAGACGAAAATCGGGCACAGGAGGAAAATAATGGAAAATAAAGGCGCGGTGACAATGAAAGGCTCCCCTTTGACCCTTATTGGGGAAGTGATAAGGCCGGGGATGAACGCTCCGGATTTTACGGTCATAGACCGGGACATGAATGATTTCTCTTTTTCGCTTACATCGGGAAAATTGAGGGTGATCGCTTCGGTGCCGTCGCTCGATACTCCGGTCTGCGATCTTGAGATAAAAAGGTTTAATGACGAGATATCTCTTCTCTCGAAAGACTTGAAGGTCATGTTCATAAGCATGGATCTTCCATTCGCTCAAAAAAGGTTCTGTCAGGAATTCGGTATAAAGAAAGTAGCTACGCTGTCAGATCACAGGTCGGCTGATTTCGGGGAAAAGTACGGAGTTTTGATAAAAGAGCTGAGGCTTCTCTCTCGGGCGGTTTTCGTCATTGATGGCCGAGGCATTGTGAG
>CAYMBK010000174.1:0-2875 GCA_964388645.1 uncultured Planctomycetia bacterium
CCGCATAAAAAAGAGGTTATTTTGTCCCTTGAAAGACGCAAAGCCAGAAGGAAAACCAGAAAAGCATTAGCGAAATGCAGCAGTATATTTGTGAAATGGTACCCGGGAGGTGACATCCCCCACAATCTATAATCCAAGGCATACGTAAGGATCTGCACCGGCCGATAGTAAACTGAATGGCGGAAAGACGAGTTGACTATATCCTGCTTGAAAGGCTGAAAAGACCACAGAGGGGCCCTTACAAGCGGATTCGTGACCACAAGGAACTCATCGTCCCATACAAAATCCGACTCAAAAGCTGAGGAGTAGGATACAAATACCGCCGCCAGAAGCAAAAGAGCGATCAGGATGTTCTGTCTCATGTCCGTCTTCATGCTATTAAGATATCACGCTACGCCGCCGAAAACAAGAACAACGCTGTATATTTACCGCTCATTACAAAGTGTAAGTATGGGTGAATAGCCGTATGCTCCCGCGAGGCACCGTGAAGCGAGCAAGCATGGTCCCGCCCCGCGATATTATGACGAGGGCGGGTTGCGAGCGGAACGTTGAGGACGATTTCCTCGCAGGGGAAATAGTCCGTCCCCTCGGGAGCATACGGCTATTCACCCATACGACCACCAGAGCACTAAACATCCTGGGAGAGAGAGAAGCATCGAGGGGTAATGCCGGAAAGCGTTACCGAAGTTTATGGACGGCGGCGATTTTCGCGCCGTTCACGTTCACCGAATAGACCTCGTTCGGGAAGGGATAGTCGTCTGGGTGCCATCTGTAATTACCTATCACATAATCGGCATCCGCGGGCGATGAGGTAAAAGAGAATCTTTCGCGGTCTTCTCTTCTGAGTATCAACGCGGGTATCCGCCCTATCCTGCCTTTTAGAGTCGTCACATACACCTTTATGTTATCGCGATCGTCACTGGCGGCTATATATTCCAGGCATTCCTTGTAGGAAATCCCCCAGTAATCCATCTCGAAGTTTTGTCTGACATTATCCATTCCCCCTGAAAGAACATTGAAATAGACGTTCTGATAAGGGTGCCATCGTACCATAAAATAAAGAGGCATCCCCGCAATAAGGGCTATGACGCAGACAAGCAAGCACCTGGCCGGGAACAAAAACCCGGTCCGGGCGGACCTTTTCATAAAGTCCATCAATGTCTTAACCCCGGAGACACTCACAAGGAGGAAGGCCGGATACACAAAGAACATATGCCGCCATCCGTCGTAAAGCACTGACTTCAGCGCTATGACCGCCGCGATCGGCAGAATGAAAAGCGCAAGAAAAACAATTTCGTGTTTTCGGGAGGTGTATGCTTTAACTGGGTTAGAGGCAAAAGATCTTATGATACTCAATGCCCCGATCACAAAAAGCAACGTATAGCCCGGGGGGGTCGTTATCGCTATCCAAGCGGGTATGTAATGCCAGGGGAGGGCTGTGGACCTTACGTATTCCCCGAAATAAAGCACATCCCCGTCCCAGGGGAAAGCCCGCATCTGACTGAAGGCGTCCACAAAATTTCTTACAGGCGCCTCCCATAAAAACGGCCAGAAAAACACGGTGAATAACACAAAGATCCCGCCATAAGCGAACAGCGACACCAAGGCGGTTGACCTTTTCTCTTTTTTGGCGGCAAAAAGACCCAGTACGACAAAAAGCGCCGTGATAACCGGAAGGATGATGCCGATAACTCTTATTCCGACAAGAATGGCCGAGACCAGGGCATGTGACAGGACCCTCGAAAGGGTCTTTTGGTCAAGATACCTTATCAGAGTGTATATCCCTATTATGAACACCGACATGAACCCGACGTCTTTTGAGTTAAAAAAGGCGTGGGCGAATATGCGGGGGCTGGCGGCCAGGAACACGCTGCCAAGAAGCGCGTATTTCCAGTTCCCGAAAGAATATGAAATGATAAGATAGAAAAATATTACGCCCGCGTAAAACAGTAAAAAGTTCAGAAGACGTCGCATAAGAAAAATGTGCCGTGTATCTTCGAGTCCCGCCAGATCTTCCGCGGCTACAAGCGCCATCTCGAAAGCCGTACCGTAATACCTGTCCCGATAAGAAAATAGTTCCCTGTTGCCCTCTGTGACATACCTGTAGGAAACAAGGCCGTTATTCCTGGAAACTATCTCGTCGCCGGCCATGCCGTGATCTTTGAACGTAAAAAGCCCCGCGAAAAGAAGAACCGTGAAAAATACCGTTATTACTATCTTTTTGTTATTGTCGTGGGTCAAAGTTAAAAACATACGCAAGGTCAAAAATAAAAATTCCAGGTGATGGCTATAAAAATAAAAAATAGGGGACGATATGTGTCGCCCCCTATTTTAGCGATATTCCGCTCTCGTCAGCTCATTACTCCGCAGGCAAGGTATGGCCATCGTCAGCCAAAGAACATGTCGGAGTATCGGCCACTGTGTCAAGAGTGTAAGTTCCTCCGGCCGGACACTGAGGTGTCGTCTTGATATAGTCAGTAACAAGATTCTCCATCGTTACCTCATCGGACGCTCCCTTTTTGTTATCAAGCGCCCATAACGAGATAGCTCCGTCCATCTGTCTGAGGTTCGCTATACACGCGTTCTTCTGCGCCGTTGTACGAGCCTGCATGAAGTTCGGTATTGCTATAGCGGCTAATAGACCTATAATTGCGACAACGATCATGATCTCGACAAGAGTAAAACCGCTTTTTCCAAACAATTTTCGCATCTTCATATCGATCACCCCCTTTCAAAGAACAGATTTGGGGCACCTTGCCCCATTTTCTTCTAATTAAAGTATACCTGTAAAAAGAAGTAAAGGCAAATACTGACAGGAAAAACACCGGGGAGTCTTGGCCTGATAATTTTATCTTGCAGCCGGCTCGGAATTACC
>CAYMBK010000175.1:0-3591 GCA_964388645.1 uncultured Planctomycetia bacterium
CTGGTGTCCTAGGCCAGGCTAGACGATGGGGCCCTGCAAAAAGCGTTTAATAAGAAAGATCGGCAGACCTGAATGTTATCATATTGATTCTTTTTTGTCAACGCTAACCCTTTAAAAGTGTTGACTACGCCGGGGCTATGTTATACAATTAACCGCGGATTTGGGAATTATATACATATTATGAAGTTTTTTAATACGGTTTTCCTTTCAGAAGCATGAAAACGCGGGAAAGGAAGAGGAGATAGTGTGTTTCCGGGAGATGATATGGACGATAAAAAGCTGAAACTAGGTATACCGAAGGGAAGCCTGCAAGAGACAACTGTGAGGCTTTTCGATAAAGCGGGGTACAAGATAAAATGTCCGCAACGGTCTTATTTTCCGCACATTAACGATGATGGCATAGAAGTCGTTCTTTTCCGCGCCCAGGAGATGTCAAGGTATGTTGAAGACGGGATAATAGACTGCGGAATAACCGGGAACGACTGGATAGAGGAGAACGGTTCCAAGGTGGAAAGGGTCGCGGAACTCGTTTACGCCAAAACAAGTATGAAGGCGGTAAGGTGGGTGCTTGCCGTGCCTGAGAAGTCTACGGTAAAAAGCGTTAAGGACCTTGAAGGGAAAAAAATTGCTACTGAGCTTGTAAAGGTGACAGAAAAGTATCTTGATGCACACGGTGTTAAGGCCGAAGTGGAATTCAGCTGGGGAGCGACGGAAGTAAAGCCCAGAATGGGAATAGACGCGATCGTAGAAGTTACTGAAACTGGAGCCAGCCTCGAGGCGAACGGGCTTCGTATAGTGGACGCCGTTGCCAGTTCTACAACGCAGTTTATCGTGAATTCTGCTTCGTGGAAAGATCCGGCAAAAAGGGACAAGATCGAGCAAATTGTGCTTCTTCTTAAAGGGGCCATACTTGCGGAAGGAAAGGTAGGGCTTAAAATGAACGCCCGAAAGGAAAATGTTGACAGGATAATAGGTATTCTGCCGGCGATGAAGGCCCCCACGGTAGCGATGCTTTACGACAAAGAATGGGTGGATATAGATACAGTTATAGACGAGGAAGACGTAAAAAGACTAATACCCGAACTTATGAAAGCGGGCGCTCAGGGTTTTATAGAGTACCCTCTTAATAAGGTCATAGAGTGACATCCCGAGAAGAGCGGATGTCAAACAAGGAGAAACGGTAATATGCCATGCGGCCGAAAAAGAAAAGTGAAAAAAGTAAAAAGGCACAAAAGGAAAAAGCGGTTAAGAAGGGATCGACATAAGAAGAGGAAGGTATGCCGTCCCCGTTTCGGGGCGCTCTTATACTCACGGTTTTCTTTGTTTTTATATTGGATGTCGCCGGGAACGAAAGGTTTAGTCTTGCCGAGGCAAAGGGTTCTTCGCCCGCGGCGGCTAACATAGCGATAGGGGGGCATTCCGAAAGGTCCCGGGCGCTGGCGCATTTTCTGATGGGCAATTTGTATGATAACGCCGGAAAAACGGAAGAAGCCGCCGAAGAATATAAACAGGCTTTAGTTTTTTCTCCTGACAACCCGGAAGTGCAGGTCAAACTTGGCGCGAGTTTACTTCTTGCCGGAAGGGTCGATGAAGCTTACGTAACGCTCAAAAAAGCGATTGAAAATGACCCCGGATCCCCGGGGGCTTATTTGATACTGGCTTTTGTGTATACAGCCAAAAACGAGTTCAAGGAAGCCATAGAATGTTACGAGAGCGCTTTAGAGAAGGATCCCGGGAACATACGAGCAATGACTTTTCTCGCAGACCTTTTCATACGGGAGAAGAGGCTGGAGGACGCGGCTCTTATTTACGAGAAGATCGCCGATGTAGACGATAACGGCGCGTTTGCTTATTTTAATCTCGGGATAATTTACGGACAGCTCGGACATTTCGAAAAGGCCAGAAACGCCCTCATAAAAGCCATTGAAAAGGACAGCGAATATGCCGAAGCCCGGCTTTTACTGGGGTTTTTATTTGAGGCGGAAGGGAGGTTCCTTGAGGCGATAGGACTTTATGAGAGCGTCGCCGCGATCGATGAAAGGAACGTTGATGCCCGCCTCAGGCTGACTCAAATATACCGAAAAACCGGAGCGATCGAAAAAGCCCTGGAAGCTAACCGGCAGATAATGAATATCGAGCCGTATTCGCTCCGAGCGTATCTTGTGGGATATGGGATATATGTTTCGCAGGAAAGGTATGAGGAGGCGGAAACGATACTCATGGCGGCCCTGGATAAGGGCTTTACAGCGGGTGCTGTTTACGCCGGCCTGGGTTATTTGAACGCGCAAAAAGGGGATCACGCCGCGGCGGTAGATCTTTACAAAAAAGCGGTTGAAAGAAGCCCCGGCAGAGACGAGTTCAGGTTTTATATGGCTTTGAGCTTTGACGAGCTGGGACAGCGGGAATCTGCCATAGGAGTTTTAGAAGAAGCTGTCGATGACGGAACGGAAATCCCGGAAATACTCAACTATCTCGGGTTCGCTTATGCCGAAGCGGGTACGCAGCTCGACAAGGCCGAAGGCCTCATAAGGAAAGCTCTTGAAAAAGACCCGGAAAACGGGGCTTATCTGGATAGCCTGGGCTGGGTTTACTACAAGCAGGGCAAAGCGGAGGAAGCTCTTGAGTTATTGGAAAAGGCCGAGGGGTATCTTCCTGACGATCCGGCCGTGCTGGAGCATTTCGGCGAAGTTTACCTGTCGATAGGGGATTTCAAAAAAGCGGCGTCAATCTGGCAGAGGGCTTTGCGGCTTCATCCGGGAGATGAAGAGATAAAAGAGAAGATAAACCAGGTGAAGGAAAAAATAAAACAACAAAAGAGAAAAGGAAAGGTCCGGGACAAATGAAACAGGCTGCAGATATGCCGTTACTCAGAAAAAAGACCGTAAAGATCAGAAAGGACGTTTTGACAATGCTTGCGGAAGCCGGCAGCGGGCATACCGGGGGGTCGCTTTCGATCGTAGATATCCTGGTTGTTCTATATAACGGAGTTCTGAACGTGGATCATACGTGTCCGGGCGAGAAACAGAGAGATTGGCTGATCCTATCGAAAGGCCACGGCTGTCCGGCGCTTTACGCTGTTTTGGCGGATGCGGGATTTTTTCCGGCGGAAGAACTTAAGACGCTTCGTAAATTAGGCTCTCGGTTGCAAGGGCATCCTCAAAAAGGCTTGCCGGGGATCGAGATCTCAAGCGGATCTTTAGGGCAGGGCCTTTCCATTTCAGTGGGAGTGGCGATAGGCAACAGAATGGACGGGGTCAACTCCAGAGTGTATTGCGTGATGGGAGACGGGGAAACCAATGAGGGGCAAGTATGGGAAGCGGCTATGACGGCGTCGCATTACAAGCTTAATAATATCTGTGCCGTTATCGATTACAACAAGTTGCAGATAGACGGGTTTACCTGCGAGGTAAAAGAGCCGGGTGACGTTCGAAAAAAATGGGAGGCTTTCGGCTGGAGGGTATTCGAGGCTGACGGGCATGACCTGGAGGACCTCTCGCGGGTTTTCGCGCAGGCCGCGGGCGAAAAAGAGAAGCCCCAGCTCATCGTAGCGCATACCGTCAAGGGCAAGGGAGTGTCTTTTATCGAGAACAA
>CAYMBK010000176.1:0-2651 GCA_964388645.1 uncultured Planctomycetia bacterium
GGGGAAAAACATTTGAGCAAGCCGTGCATACCGGAAATCTCTTCGGCGCCTCAACGGCTTCCATGGAAGGTTCTAAAACAGTCACTCCTGAAAAATTATCCGAAACAGAAGCCCTGGCACACGAACAAAACGTGCGGCCCGAGGTCGAGCACATGTAAACAACCGCCAGAACAACCGCCAGACGCTTTATCCATCCCCTTCTAGCATAACAAGTTACGCACCAAATGCGGGAAAAGAAAACTGCGGGATACGCTACCCTTTTCCCGCATTTGGTTTATAACTCTTTTGTCTATGGCTAGTTATCTAGAGCGTCTGGCGATGGGGTCCTGGCGATGGGGTCGATCGAGGTTTCTGCGGATAACCGGAATACTACTTAATAGTTTGACAAGAGATTATTTTGTAGTAAACTTAGTGTGTTTCTGTTAGGAATTATTACAACGATCTTAGGTTATAGTATGAGTTGTACAAATAGTAAAAATATCGTCTCATCGGCGATCGTAAGCGCGGCGGTTATTTTTTGCGTGCTTGATCAGGCATCCGCTCAGCCGCCCTCCCCTGCCGGAATTGAACAAGCTACAAGAGAAGTTGAACGTGCCGTCCCCTCAGAAAAAATAGAAAGGAAAATGACGACCCCGTCTCGAAAACCCCCTGAGATCGAGGAAGAAGCTATAGAAGAAGAGCCAAAAGGCACTTCATTCTTTCTTGAAAAAGTACAACTTCTCGGCGTTGAGAGCTTGGACACCGAAGATTTTGATCCTATAATAGACGAATATGTCGGCAGAGAGATCACCCTCCCCGAATTAGAAGCTTTAGCCAAAAAAATCGAGAGGAAGTATTTGAAAGAAGGCTTTATCGCCGCTTGCGTTATTCCGCATCAGGACGTAAAAAGCGGAGTTGTTAACCTGCAGATCTTTGAAGCCAGAATGGGCGAACTGATCATTAACAAAACAAAATTCTCATTCGAGAACAGGCTCAGGTATTACTGGGAACCAAAAAAAGGTGAAGTATTAGAATACGCGAAAATTTCCAGAAGCCTTCAGTTTATGAATAAAAATCCGGACAGATATGTAAGAGCGACACTAATTGCCGGAGATGAACCTAAAACTACAGACATAATACTCGACCCCCAAGAAAATTTCCCGGTGCATTTAACCCTCTCCCTCGACCGGGAGGGCGCTCCCTCAACCGGGAAACTTCGAAGCGGCATAGGTTTTGTACATAACAACCTGTTAGGGTTTGATGATATTCTGATAGGCGGATTCACGGGCGGCAAAGATTTCGGAGGAGGCTATGTTTATTACAAGCTGCCTATAACCGACTACGGCACTTCCATAGTCGCTTCCTACAGCCAAACCAGATCTTCACCAAAAAAGGAATATTCGGTTTTTGAGATAAATTCCCGGCTTGATAACACAAGCGTTTCCGTGCACCAGGACCTATACTACAAAGACACCTACAAAGGAGAAATAAATTTTGGCGTTAACGCCAGCGATAAAGGCACTTCATGGACAGGAGGGACTTTGATCCATGATAAACTGCGCACATTCAAGCTCGGAGGCCTTCTTGTCGAGTACGGCAAGGGAGATATCACATACCTTAGGCCTTCATTTACACAAGGCTTAAATATGCTCGGGGCAAGAAGGCCGAGCGAGTACACAACACGAGGCGCTTCGAATGTGTTCTCGAAGTTCACTCTTGAAGGCGGATTCAGGAAAGGCCTGATAAGGGGCCTCCAGGCGAATATAAGCGGAAAGGCAATGCTGGCGGGCGAAAAGCTCGCCACACAAGAAGAGATGTATCTTGGGGGCATAGATTCTATCCGCGGATATCCTGCCGGAGATTTTGCCGCTGATAACGCTTTTTCAGTAACTAATGAAATTCTCATCCCCGCTTCTATCTTCTTGCCTGAAAACTTTAAATTCGCTTATGGGGCTAACAGCATAGGCGATGAAATAACGGGGGTGCTCTTCGCGGACTACGGATACGGCATAAAAAGAAATGCTCCTGACACTGAGATCTCAAAAAGAAAATTCGCCAGCGCCGGGGCCGGAGTCAGAATAAAGGTCTTTAATTTCGGGACTCTCAGGCTTGAGTGGGGATTCCCGATAGAAGGCCCCGGGGATCTGCCCCTGACAGAATTTTCACGGTCGCGCTTCCATTTCGCCTTTGATCTTCAGGATAAGGTCTTTGAAGAGCTGGAAAGAATATCAAAGGAAATAAAAGAGAATAACATCGATCATCAGGCCTGGGCTATACTGGATGAAAAGGCACAAGACAGAGATAGCCTTCTGCCTGAAAAATTGTACGGCTATCTGCATATGGCGGAAGTTGCCGACAAAAACGGTGACCTTAAGGGCGCCAGAAAAAATTACTTGAAATTCATACGCGCCGTGGAATCCGCTCACAGGCAGATCAAAAATTATTTGATCGAGGCCTCTGAACAGCTTAAAAAACTTGAGGAATATAACTCTCTCGCCTCGCGGTACGAAAAACAAGGACAATATGACGCCGCTACGGAAATGTGGTTAAAAGTCACGGAACAAGCGAAGCTAAAGCCTCTCGCGATAGAAATTTTATAACCTGATCGGAGGAAAAATGAAATATTACGCCGCATTGATCGCCGCGATCGCTGTCTTTCTGGGAACGTTCAA
>CAYMBK010000177.1:0-3096 GCA_964388645.1 uncultured Planctomycetia bacterium
CTGCGGCGATGGGGTCTGGCCACTGACTTGTGACAAACAGCGGTGTAGGGGCCTGACCCCTGACTGGCGCTAACTTGCGCGCCACAGCCTGACTACTGAGTAGCGCTACATTTCTTCGAGAGCCCGAAAAAGCTCGATCTCACTTGAATGTTGGTTTAGCCAGTCGGTTACGGCTGCTGCTTGTTTTTCGGTTTTGATGGTGTTTTTTAACGAGGCCTTCATTTCATCGGTCAGTTCCGAAAGGGGAGCTTCACTGATATTGTCTACCCTTAACAGAAGAACGCCTTTTGGGGTTACGAACGGCGGAAGGATCATCTTCTCCGGATCGGAGAGAGCGGCTACTACGGGTTCGCGTGCCGGGAACAGATCTTCTATGCGGTCTTCAGATCCCAGCAAAGGAGTTTTCTTAACTTCCGAACCGATAGAGCCTGCCGCGTCCTCAAAGGATACTTCTTCGCTCGATATGGCTTGAAAAAGGGCTTCTGCTTTTGTTTTTGCCATAGCGGTTCTTTTCGCGTTCTTTAATGCCGTAGTTATTTCCTGGCGGACGTCATCCAAAGACAGAGGTTCCGGAGGCTTTGTGCCGGTACGCCTTATTATGAAGGCGCTGCCTTTATCCGCCTGAGAAAATACGGGAGGGCTTATTTCGTTGTTTTCCAGGTTGAAGGCGGTCTCGTTGAATCCGGGAAACCATCCGTCTCCGGAGAGGGTGTCACCCCTTGAGAAAAATGGAGCTTTACCGTATCGGGCCCCCATTCTATCGGCTAGCCGCTCAAGGGAAAGGTTTTCACCGGATATTTCCGCCGCGGCTTTCTCAAGGTCTAAAATGGCGCGGTCTTTTTCCTGGAGAGAAGAATAAGGAACTTCCACGTATTCTACCTCGGCTTTTTCGGCCGAGAAAAGACGGGGTTTGTTGCGTTCATAGACCTCCGCAACTTCCTGTTCTGTTACTTGCAAGCTTTCCGGGTCATTATTTTCATCGACCAGAAAGTACGAGAAAGCGGCTTTCCCGAAACGTTCAGAAAACTTTCTCAGTATATCATTATCGTTGACCGTTATATTCCTGACGAGGGTGTCCCTGAATTGCATTACAAGAAGATTCTCTCTTACAAGCTCTTCGAATTCCCTGGGAGAAAGGGAGATGGCCGAGCTTTTTAGAACGGAATTGTAAACGAATTTGTCGAAAACGCCTCCTCTCTGGAAAAGAGGATGAGACGAGATGAACTCCATCACATTCTCGTTGGTGACGTTAAGTTTTTTGCCGCGTGCCGACCCGAGCAGCAAAAGCCTTTCCCACGCCATAGTATTCATTAACGCCCGGTTTTTGAGTATGGAATTCATAGCCGCGTAATCAGAAAAATAGTTGAGTATTATCTGTATCTGTACTCCCCGACGGCTGGATATGAAGTCTTCGGCGGATACGGTCCGGCCGAATATCCTGCCGACAGGTTTAGGCCTGTCTGTCAGAGAACCGACACCCCAGAAAACAAAAGCCGGTATTATTATTATGAGAAGAGCAGTGAGAACGCGTTTTGAGAATTTCTTACTGCGCATTATTCCCAAGACCATGATATGTCTCCCTTTTGTGAAGTCAGTTATTTTCTGTTCAGGGCTATATTATAGTGGTTTTTGCCTATGAGACAAGGGATATGTTGAGTTATGTCAAGCCAATTTAGAAGTGCTACAGTCCCGCAGGTGGTTATTTTATGGGATCACTTCGTCGCCCCTTCGGGGTTCCTCTTTAAGACGGTGTTGGGATTTACTGCGGACAACTGGAATGTTACCATTTCGGGAGGCAACGGGGTTTAAAAAAGCGCGGCAATGGAATTGGGCTGATTGACTGGCGTCGAAGCGCGTGATAAACTATCGTTTTGGAGGTTTTGAAATGAAAGTTACGGCAGAACTTATTGAGAGCGGTAAATTCCTTCATGAGCATGGACTGGTGATAGGTTCCGGAGGGAACATAAGTGCCAGGGAAGCGGACTTTTTTGTTATAAAAAAAAGCGGCGTTGACATGTCGCGTTCAGGGCCTTCTGATTATTCGCGTATCCTTCTTTCATCCGATCGAGAGGCCGCTCTGCCCGGATCAAGTTCCGAGATTTTTATTCACTGGGACTGCTATCTGGCAAGAGAGGATGTCCGTGCTGTCGCTCACGCCCACCCACCTTATTCCGTAGCCGTTTCCAGAGAGCTCTCTCTGGTGGTAAGCCCTTCCTATGAATTCGACTGTATCGTAGGCGAAGCTGTCCCGGTAGTGGACTTTATAGAACCGGGAAGCCGATGTCTGGGAGAAGCTGTAGCCGAGAAGGTAAAAGAGGGGAATAATGCCGTGATATTAAAACGTCACGGTGTTGTGGCTGTCGGCAAAGACATCAGAGAAGCGTGCCTTCGGGTGCTTGCCGTAGAAAGAGCATGTATGACGCTTTAAGTGCCTCAGCGCTCAGACAGCGCTTGAATGTTCTGCCTGAGCGTGCTTTCTCGAGACCGGGAATACCCCGCGAAAATGAAAAAGGATCTTATGACACCGCTTCTTTCCGCCTTAAGAGATATATGCCGGAAATATCCGCTAACCGAAAAAGTGCTTATAACTCCTGATTATCGTCTTGGCAGGGAGGTCCTTCAGACTCTGCCGGAAAACGGCGTTCCGTGGGTGAATTTTCGGATGGCCACGGCCTCGTCCCTTGCCGCGGAAGTCGCGGAAAAGACCATGAAAGACAGGGGTTTGAAGAGGGTTTCCGGAGCGGGTATCATGGCGATCGTAGAGGATCTCTTTTATGGCATGGCGGATTCCGGGCAGTTCAGGTATTTTAAGAAACACGAAACGAATTCGGGGATGGTCAACGCGCTTACGGGCGTGATAATGGAGTTGAGGACAAAAGGTATTTGCCCCGACGCCATAAAGGGAGAGTTTCTTACGAAAGAAGATAAAGCGCATGATATAAAAATGATCTTTTCGGGTTACGAAAAGAAACTGGAAGAAAAAGCCCTGATCGACAAGGCCGGTCTTACTATGCTCGCCATAGAGGCCCTTAAGGGTTTTCCCGAGAGAAAAGAAAGAAAATATGTTATTTTCTCAAGATACTATATGAGCGGTTT
>CAYMBK010000178.1:0-3140 GCA_964388645.1 uncultured Planctomycetia bacterium
AGGGCGGAAAAATAAACGTTAATTTCGCCGATGTGGATATACTTTCGCGCATTTTCGCCGATCCCGGCGGCCTCGATGCCGCATCGGCCCGCGAATTAGCTAAAAGTGTGATAGACTGGAGAGACAGGGACGATATTGTTTATGGACACAAAGGCATAGCCGGGGAAAAGGCGTTATATTCGAAAAAAGGCTATGAGCATTTTCCCAGGAACAAGCCTTTTGAATGTATTGAGGAGCTTTTGTTGGTTGACGGAATGCATAGGATGACTTTCGCAAGGATACGCGATCATGTTACGGTTTTCGGGGACGGAAAGGTGAATGTGAATACAGCGGATCACGAAGTTTTTGCCGCGTTGGGGGTCAGCCGTGAGCTGGCTGAGAAAATAATACGCTACAGGCATTCCGGAGAAGGGGGGGGGCTCAGGGTTTTCAGGGACACTCAAGATCTTCATAAAGCATTGGAGGCAGAGAGAGAAACCGAGGGCTTTGAGGAACATATGAGAAATATAGATAACCTCGTATTGAGCGGCAACATAAAGACCAGAGCTGAGGTCTTTAGTTTTTTGTGCGCGGGAAAACTTGACAGGGGCACAGCGGAGGGCAACTTGCTTTGTGTTTTCGATCGAAGCGGACGTTTGTTATACTGGGGTTATTTTATGGCAGGGAGGGGAATATAGGAATGCGGCTACAGGACCTTTTTGGGAAAAAACAGACCGAAGTAGTAACGGTTGAGATCGATGACATGTATCTTAAGATGGCACATGGCAAAAGAACCGATGGGAAGGCCACCGTAAGCAAGGTCAGGATTCTTAGCGGGAAGGCCTTATCCGATGATGAGATATCTTCTGCCATAGGCCGGTTTTTCGAGGATGTAAAATTTGAGAAGGGTGAGGTAATAAGTGTTATTCCTTCCAGGTTCGGTATTTACAAGAACGTGGAAGTCCCCTCGATAGATGAAGGAGAGATCTGCCAGATCGTAGATCTTCAGGCGGGGGCTCATACTCCTTATCCCAAGAACGAAATAGTAATAGATCATATAAATGTGGGTGTTTTTCACGAAAGATATACGAAGATCCTCCTCGTTATATTTAAAAAAGACGTTATAAGCAGGAGATACGACCTCATCAAGAAAGCCGGATATAAAACAGAAAAAGCGGTTTTGGCCGCGGAAGCGGAAGCGGGAATATTTTTCGAAGCTATACCTTCTAGAAAACCCGGAGAAGTTACGGCTATTGTTGACGTGGATATATCCTTTTCTAATTTTACGGTTATCTATGGGGGAAAAACGATCTATATGAGATCTATTCCGTCCGGGATAAAGGAATTGTCGGAGAATAAGGCTGACGGAATGACACTTTTCTGCCAAGAGGTAAAAAAATCTCTCGAAGCATATCAGGCCAGCAATGTGGAAGACGCGCCTTCGAGAATATTTTTTATCGGGAAAAAAGACATAGTGGATGTGCTTGCCGCAAATTTCAGGGACGCCGGTGAAGGCCCCGAGGCCGTGGGGTTTGACATCTCTTCCGAAACCTCATGGCTGGCCTCCGGAAAACTCGAAGTGGCGGACGATGTGTCGGCGTTCTCGGTGGTCTCACCGGTGCTCGATCTCGGGAAAAGCCGGCTTGATCTCACCCCCGAAGACGTCCGCGTCAGGCGGGAAATAGAGAAAAAGTCCAAAGAGGCGATGAAGTTCGGAGTCCTGGCGATGACCGTGTTATTGCTTTTCTGCGCGGCGTTATTATCTAACCTCATGCTCAAGAACATGTATTTGAACAAGCTGGAAAAAAGTTATGTCAGCGAGAACGAAGAAGTGTCGAAGTTGAACGCTGTTATGGATTCGACCTCCCGCGTAAAAAAGATAATAGCGGAAAAAGGTGTCGGACTTTCAGGGATGGCTCTTTTGTTCAGGTCGATGCCTTCCGAAGTATTTCTTACGAGCGTGGATTTTAGGGAAGGGAATGTTTTCACATTTACCGGAACGGCCGACAGCATGTCGATGGTTTTTTCCCTGGTTACGGAACTCGAGAACTCGGCATCGTTCAAAGATGTAAAAGTGGATTTCACTAGGAGCAGAAGACAGAGTGGAAAGGAAGTGGCCGACTTCGGACTTACTCTTAAATATGAAAGAGAGGCGGTATAAATGCTTGGCGTGGTAAAAACCTTTTTCGAAGGGCTTTCAGCGAAAGAGAAAAAACTGGTTTATTTGTGCGGCCTTGTGCTGGGGGTAATGATCTTTGACCGCCTGGTTGTCGGACCTATTTTTCATGAATCCCGCCTCATGGATGAGAAGATCCGTGATCAGATAACCCTGACGGAAAAAAATTTACGCATTTTGGCATATCGTGAGAGGATACTGGAAGAAGACGCTTCTTACGGGGAATATTACACCGCGAAGGGCTTCTCACGGGAAGTGCTCATAGCTACTTTTCTCGGAGAGGTTGAAAACATCGCCAAGAAAGCGGGCATAACGCTTAGCAATATAGATCCCGTGGAAGTGCTGCCGGAAGAGGGGTACTCGGAATTAAGCCTGACGCTCGAATGTCAAGGTAATATGCAGAACATGGTGGATTTTATGTATAACATCGATAATTCTAAAAAGCCGCTGAGGATAAGGTTTTTTGAGATGGCTGTCAGGAACAGAGAGAATTATGAAGTACGATGCGGAGTAACCGTGGTAAAAACGATAATCCACCGTCCTGAGATGGTTTCGGAAACGGCGCCCGAAAAAGAAGAGGATCTCGAAAACGAGGCTGTATTCGTTACTGAAAGGGTGGAATTACAGTGAGGTCATCATATGAAGGCCGGTAGAGGGTTTTGTTGTATGGTCTTAGCCGCTTTTTTATTGTTACCTGCGGCATTTGCTGAGAGGAGCCCGGGCATTGACAAGAGAGAGTATATGCTCAGTGCCCGCGAGGATCTTGTCGCGGGTGAGTATGTTTCTGCCGAAGAAAAATGCAGAATACTTTTAGAGGAGGACCCCGGATCTTTTCAGGCTAATTTACTTTTGGGAGCGGTTATCGGGAAGATCCATGGGAGAGAAGAGGAAGCCCTGGCCAGTTATGAGAAGGCCATGATGATAGACGCTAAACATCCGGGCATATACGGGGAGATGTCCTCCCTGTATGGGCGATTAGGCAGAA
>CAYMBK010000179.1:0-3871 GCA_964388645.1 uncultured Planctomycetia bacterium
GACTGGCGATGGGGTCTGGCCGCTGACTTGCGACAAACAGCGGTGTAGGGGCCTGACCCCTAACTGGCGCTAACCCGCGCATCACAGTCTGACCACAACTGACTTGGGCTAACTTTGACGCATGGGGCAGAAAACCGCGCACGTGCGATGTTGGCAAAAAACAAGCCTAAAAAAAATGCCTAAAAAAAATGTCTTGACAAAAATCGCAGATTTTTTATAATGTTCTTTCGTTAGCACTCTCTAATAAGGAGTGCTAATAGATGTGCGGAGTTAAAAGGGAAAGAAAAAAAAGAAGAGGAGGAAAAGTATGAAAGTTAAACCACTTGGAGATAAGGTTCTTGTGGAAGTTCTTGAAGCTGAAGAGATGACAAAGGGGGGTATAGTTCTGCCCGATACGGCGAAGGAAAAGCCCCAGCAGGGCAAAGTAGTGTCTGTCGGGAAGGGGAAAGTTGCGGATGATGGTAAAATCGTGGCTCCGGAAGTTAAAGAAGGGGATATTGTTCTATACGGCAAATATTCTGGGACCGAGCTCAAGATAGATGAAAGGAACCTTTTGATGCTGAAGGAAGAGGACATACTTGGAGTAGTGTCCAAGTAAACGGCCTTTGGCCTGACGCTAGTTCAAGAAAAAACGTTACAATATTAAAGGAGGAGAAATGGCGAAACAACTACAATTCAGCGACGATGCTCGCAAATCAATACTTTTGGGGGTAGAAAAATTGGCCAGGGCTGTTAAGGTTACGCTCGGGCCTAAAGGGCGTAATGTAGTAATTGAGAAGAAATTCGGTTCACCGACCATAACTAAAGACGGCGTAACCGTGGCGAAAGAGATTGAACTTGAGGATGCTTATGAGAACCTTGGGGCGGAGATGGTAAAAGAGGTGGCTTCGAAGACTAGTGACGTCGCCGGAGACGGAACAACGACAGCTACGGTCCTCGCGGAGGCGATATACAAGGAAGGCCTTAAGAATGTTACTTCCGGAGCGAATCCTATGCAGCTGAAAAGAGGCATAGAGTTAGCTGTGGACGCGGTAGTGGAAGAGCTCAAGAAGATCTCTACTCCCATTAAAGAGAGAAAAGAAATCGCTCAGGTAGCTACTATAGCCGCTAACAACGACAAAGTTATAGGAGAGAGGATATCTGAGGCTATGGATAAGGTGGGAAAAGACGGTGTGATTACCGTAGAGGAAGGCAAGACTTTCGAAACAACGCTTAAGCTGGTTGAGGGTATGCAGTTTGACCAGGGATACTTGTCTCCTTATTTTGTGACGGATACGGAAAGAATGGAGTGTTCGCTGGAAAATCCCTACATACTTCTGTATGAGAAAAAGGTTTCTAACATGAAGAACCTGCTTCCTTTGCTGGAAAAGGTAGCGCAATCGGGAAGGCCTCTTTTGATCATCTCTGAGGAAACCGAAGGAGAAGCTCTTGCGACTCTTGTGGTCAACAAGATAAGAGGAACATTCTCATGCTGTGCGGTAAAGGCTCCGGGATACGGTGACAGGCGAAAAGCGATGCTCGGAGATATCGCTGTACTTACGGCAGGCAAGGTCATATCTGAGGACCTGGGAATAAAGCTAGAGAACGTAAAGCTTGATGAACTGGGCAGCGCGAAAAGAGTGACCATAGACAAGGAAAATACGACTATTGTCGAGGGATTGGGCAAGAAAGAAGAGGTGCAGGCCAGGATAGCGCAGATAAGAAGTGAGATCGAAAAAAGCGATTCTGACTACGATAAGGAAAAACTGCAGGAACGGCTCGCTAAGTTGGCGGGAGGGGTTGCCATAATAAATGTCGGAGCCGCTACCGAGATAGAGATGAAAGAGAAAAAGGCCAGGATAGAAGACGCTCTTCATGCGACGAGGGCGGCCTCCGAAGAAGGAATAGTACCCGGAGGAGGAGTGGCGCTTTTAAGAGCCAGCACAAAAATATTCGGTATGGAAGGCTCCGGCGATGAAAAAATAGGTATGAATATAGTCGCCAAGGCGCTTATTGCTCCGGTGCACATGATAGCCACCAACGCCGGAAAGTCGGGAGAGGTGGTTGTCCAGCAACTCCTTTCGGAGAAAAAGACAAAGATAGGCTATGACGCGGAGAATGAGATCTTTACTGACATGGTAGAAGCGGGTATTATCGATCCTACTAAGGTCACAAGGAGCGCTCTTCAGAACGCGGCGAGTATAGCCTCGCTTATGCTTACAACGGAGGCAATAATAACCGACAAGCCCGAGAAAGAAGGATCCGGGAGCGGAATGCCGGGCGGGATGCCGGGCGGAATGCCGGGCGGGATGCCGGGTATGATGTAAGCCGGAAATAGCCTGGACGGAGACAGGCCCCATCCCCCGAGTTAAAAGTCACAAAGTTATCCGGGGGCTGGGGCCTGTGAGTTAATAAGGGTTTGACTTATAGCTCACCAGGGTATACAATTTGATTAGCTTCAGGGTAAGGTGAGGTGTTTTTGACGCTGATTCCTTAGCCGGCGGTGATTCCAAAGGGATAAGTCCGCGAGATTCGAAAAATTATCGGATCTGAACTCGTGTAAATCGGGTACCGACCGTATAGCCGGGATGGGAGAAGTAGAGGATGTTAAAACGACTTTACAACCCCTGAAGTGTTTCAGGGGTTTTTTTATTGGCCGTTAATGCGGGAAACGTGCAGGACAAATTATAGAGGTTTTATGCAGATTGAACTATGCCCTATCAAAGATGTCATCAAGGATATCCGAAAGGGGAAGATGGTGGTTGTCGTAGATGACCCTTCCCGGGAGAATGAGGGGGATATCATAACTTCCGCGTCAAAAATTACACCCGAAAAAGTTAATTTCATGGCGAAATTCGGCAGAGGCCTTATATGCGTTCCCATGGATGAATCGGTAGCGGAAAAATTAGACCTTCATATGATGTCAACTTCTCCGCAAGATCCGTATAAAACTGCCTGGGCTGTTTCGGTAGATCTGAAAAAGGGCGTTACTACGGGCATTTCGGCCTCTGATCGCGCGCGGACCATAAGAGCTCTTTCTGCCCCAGATTCCAGGCCCGGGGACTTCGTTAAACCGGGGCATGTTTTCCCACTGAGGAGCCGGAACGGAGGAGTTTTGGTGAGAGCTGGGCATACGGAAGCAGGAGTGGATCTAATGAAGATGGCCGGCGATGCTCCTGTTGCGGTTATTTGTGAGATAATGAATGAGAACGGGACCATGGCCCGGATGAAAGATCTTGTAAAGTTCGCCTGTAAACACAAGCTGAAGATGTGTAGCATCGAGGATCTCATTAAATACAGAAGAGTCAAAGAAAAATTAATAGAAAAGGTCGCTGAAGTGGAATTGCCCACGCCCTACGGGGATTTTAGGATGCATGCTTACCGGTCGACTATTGATGATTATCAGCATTTGGCCGTCGTCAAAGGCGATATAACCCGGGGTGAGGTTATGGTAAGGGTCCATTCGCAATGCCTTACCGGGGACATTTTTCACTCGTTACGGTGTGATTGCGGCAGTCAGCTCGAGCATGCCATGAAGATTATATCTAAAAAAGGCAAGGGTGTTATTCTGTACTTGTCACAGGAAGGAAGGGGCATCGGATTGATGAATAAATTGAAGGCGTACGAACTGCAGGACGGGGGCTTGGATACCGTGGAGGCAAATGAAAAACTCGGGTTTAAAGATGACCTTAGAGATTACGGTATTGGCGCGCAGATATTGGCGGATCTTGGGCTTAAAAAAATACGGCTATTGACAAATAATCCCCGAAAGATCGTCGGGCTCAAGGGGTATGGTTTGAAAATAGAAAAAAGGCTTTCGCTTGAGATGGAACCCGGAGAACGGAACAAGAAATATCTTAAAACAAAAAAAGACCGGATGGGGCATAAATTG
>CAYMBK010000180.1:0-2792 GCA_964388645.1 uncultured Planctomycetia bacterium
CCCGCGAGAGGAGGACGAGTTTCGCAAGATCTAAAAATGGACGGAGAAAGGCGTGAAGAAATTCTCCTGGGGAAAGATCGAGGAGGACTCCCGGGTGCCAGTCAGCGGCCAGACCACATCGCTGCGGCCGGAGAGCGGAGACGCGGGAAGTGAAAAGGCGTCATATTACTCTGGCCAGGGTAAAAGCCGAGATAGAGCTGGCGCCGGAGGCCGTCAGGACACGGGCGCATTCCTCGAGGGTTGTTCCTGTCGTGGTTACATCGTCTACGAGAAGTACGGACTTTCCTTTAAGGGCCGACATGTCCGCCACTGCAAAAGAACCTTTCAGATTTCTGTTTCGTTCTGTTTTTGTAAGTCCGGACTGCGGAGGGGTATTCCTTACCTTTGTAAGTATGTCTGCGCGCACGGGGATCCCGAGCATGTCCGCCGCCATTTTCGCGAGTATTTCAGATTGATTGTATCCTCTTTTTCTTTTTCTGAGGCGATGAAGCGGGACAGGGACGATGATGTCATGGTTTTCTTTTCGTATTCCCGAGCACAAGGTATAAGACCGCAGTATCCTTTTGAAGAATCCGGCCAGAGCTATGTTACCCCGGAACTTAAAGCTTTGTATGCAGCATTTAACGCTAGGTGTGTACCAGAGACAGGAGTGGGTTTTTTTTATCCGTCCGGAACACATTCTCTCAGGCGGGTCCGAAGACAGTATCTCGGTAACGCATCCGGGGCATACGGGGAACGGATATACCGTCCGTTCGTTCCCGCATGAAACGCACCCGGAAGGAAAGATCACGCTCAGAGCATGCCTGGCGATATCGTTTACACGCATTTTAAACCTCCTCTTTCCGCGAAGACCGCTACAGATATAGACGGAGATCCGGCAGGGTTTTCTTTCACTTTTTTTGTTCTTGGGGTGATAAACAGCCGGCGGAATAAATGCATGAGCTAAAGAGGGGAGTGTGTTCCAGGCGAAAAGTAAAACCCTCGTGTTTATTTGCCTTGATTTTATGGCTCTATGCGTTAAAATGTCATTGACTGGTCCGTGATGTTATAAGAGCCGTTACGTAGCAGGCTCCTAAGAACGAGGCGAGGCGGAAAACGCATGAAAAAAGAAAACCTTTTTAACTTATCGATGTTCTTGGTTCGCGTGCTGACGGGGAGCGTTTTCGTGGCGCATGGCCTGCAGAAGCTTTTTGGCATGTTCAACGGTATAGGGCTGGAAGGAACTTCCCGGATAGTGGAAGGACTTGGGTTCCCCCATCCTTTTGTAGTCGCCGGGATATGGGGAAGCATTGAATTTGTGGGAGGGGTCTTCATAATACTGGGAATATTAGCCAGGCTTTCCGCTGCGTCTATCGTCTTAACAATGGTAATAAGGATGTGGAAAATTAATCTTATGTACGGGTTTTTTATACATGACGGCGGGGTGGAATACAATATCTTGGTTATTGCCGCCTGTCTTCCCATGATATTTCTGGGGGGAGGGGCCTGGTCAGTGTGGGATCTATAAAGGGCACCGTGTCCGCGAAGATCGGGTAGGTTTTCGCGGTCTTTTTCCGGCGGGAGCCGAAACTTCAAAACTGAAAGCGAGGTGTGTGAGATGAAAGCGACAGTAGATCAGGAAACATGCATAGGGTGCGGTCTTTGTGCTCAGGTGGCTCCGGATGTTTATGAAATGGACGGGGATAAGGCAGTAGTCACAATGTCGGATATTCCGGCGGATAAAGAGGAAACAGCCCGTGAGGGGGCCGAGCAATGCCCCGTAAACGCGATAGCGGTTTCTTAAGGTAGTTCTGACGGGACGAAAGCGTACCGGCCCTGGGGCTGTACTTAAAAGGCGTAAGGGGCCGGTGCTGCGGAAAGGTGGGCTAAAAAGGGAGAAGAAGATGAAGGTCCTGCGAAATGTTATTATAGTTGTAGTGGCGGCGGTAATGGTTTCGGCGGTGTATATGTTCGTTATATCACCGAGAAGGGTGGTTCCTATTCTGATGTATCACGGCATCACGGAAGGTGAAGATTCGTCCATGTACGTTTCTCCGGATAATTTTGAGCGGCAGATGGCATTTCTCAAAAAGCAGGGGTATTCTGTTATCTCTCTGGATGAGCTGGTATCGGCGATAAAACTCGGGGAAAAACCCGAAGCCAAGACAGTGGTGATAACTTTCGATGACGGATATACCGATAATTATCTTAATGCTTTTCCCGTGCTGGATAAACATGGTTTTCCGGCTACTATCTTCATAGTTACGGGATACATGGGATCTCCTGGATATCTTACGTGGGACCAGGTGCGTATAATGATGGCGCATGGTATTGATTTCGGGTCGCATACAATGAACAATTCGTATCTGCCTTCGGAAAAAGAAACCGCCAGCTTGTGGAAGGAGATCTCGGGAAGTAAACGTGATATAGAAACAGCTACGGGGAAAAGTCCCGCGTATTTCGCATACCCTATAGGAGGGTTCAATGAGAAGGTGAAATCCGCGGTTAAAATGGCCGGATACAAGGGCGCCTGTACTACGAACAGAGGGCCAGACCGGTACAACAGGGATGTTTACGCGCTTAAACGCGTAAAAGTAACCAATTCCGACATGACAAAACCTTTTCATTTCAGGGCTAAACTTTCCGGGTATTACAATCTTTTCAGAAAGAACAAGTCTCCCGAATGATAGAAAGGAGGAACCGCATGCCCGAAAAATTATTGTATGATACCGGCAATATGGAGGGGTTTGCGGGATCCGAGGAATTAGCTTCGATAGAAGGTGAGGTAAGAAAGGCTCATGGGTTTCTTCGCG
>CAYMBK010000181.1:0-2762 GCA_964388645.1 uncultured Planctomycetia bacterium
CCGGACCCCCGCCTCAGGTTCATGATCCATGAGATCCATGAGTTTTCGTGAAAATTCCCTGTCGGTGAGCAGGCATCCGCCCGCGGCATTCGGGTAGGACGTTATCCCGAACCTGCGGGCAAGAGCCATCTGTGGTTTTCTGGAACGCCCGCTAATATCAAAAAGGTTCTCCCTTTTCACCCAGCCTTTTTCTTCGGGCAGTGTCTTATCGAGAAGTTTTGCCGAAAGAGGCCTTAAAATAAGTCCCTCTAATGCGGTAAATCTGTCTATTTGTCGCATGGCCCATTTCCGCTGGGACATAGGCCTTTCCCCCACTACCTCTCCCGTGACGATGAACGACCCGCCGGTCTTTTTCATATGCTCCGCGCATTTCATGAAAAATAAAGCATGGCAGTCCATGCACGGGTTCATGTTCTTTCCGTACCCGAACCGCGGAGAGCGGACGATCTCCAAAAGCTCGCGGCTGACGTCCACCACTTCCAGCCTTATGCCTGCCTGCTTAGCGCGTTCCTCAAGGGAGTGATCTTGTTTTTCTTCACCGCATCCGCCAAAGCCCGTCTTGAAATAAAGGCCCTCAACATCCACCCCTTCCCCGGCCACTATCTTAGCCGCGAGCATGCTGTCCAGCCCGCCCGAGAACGCACATACCGCTTTGATCATACATCTCTCCGCTATACGTCCGCCTGAAGATCCCTCAAAACCTGAAGCTCATCTTCCAAGCGCGTATTCAACAACGGCATCTGCCTGTTTCGCCGCTGCCACGTTCACTCGGGGCGATAACGGCAAACTACCGCAAACATCAGAAACAAAGTCGCCGATCATAACAAAATTCTTTTTTACCCTGCGTGTCATTATCTCGTCCGATCTGCCGATACCCCCGATACCCGAGGCCGCTACAATAAATTTTTCGCTTTCCAGGAAAGCCTCAACTATCATCTTCTTATCTTCCGCCGCGTCAAATGCCTCGACGACTACATCGCACCCGGAGAATATGCCCCTTACATTGTCCCCGGTGATCTTAACGCACATAGCGTCGATCTCAGCGTCAGGATTCACCTCAAGAAGATTGCATTTAAGAGCTTCGGCTTTCCCGCGCCCTATCTGTCCGTAAAAGTAGAACTGCCGGTCGAGGTTTGAATATTCGACGATATCAAGATCGGCTATGACGAATTTCTTAAAGCCGCATCTTATAAGGTTCAAAGCGCAGTTTGACCCCAGGCCTCCGGCGCCGGCAATACCGACCCTGACTCCCCGGATCCTTTCAAGATACGATATCCCGAACTTATCCGCCAGCTTCTCTTCAAATAAATTCATCTTTACGCGGGCCTTTATTTGTCATCTAAACCCAATCCTTGAGAACCGGCTGATATCCTTTTTCTCTCAGCATGTCCTTTATCTCGTTAACGCCTCTCGAATCGAATATCTCGAACTGTTCTGCCCTGTCCTCTCTGTCGGTGGCGGTATGGCCGCCGACACATGTTGTGGATCCTGCCGACATCCTCGTTATCCCTACGGATACAAGAATATCCCGGAGAGAACCCCGTTCCCTTGTAGAGAGAGTTATGCCCACCCTGGGAAGGAACAGCCTTAGGGACGCTACTATCTGTACAAGGTCTTTATCCGTTACGCGGGACCGGGGTTCAAAAGAAGACACTTGCGGCCGTATCCGGGGCACAGAAACACTGATCTCCGCGGCCGGGAACTTTTTCTCAAGATAGCGGGCGTGAAGCGCCGTGAAAAATATCTCGCGCCTCCAATCCCCCAAGCCCAGCAATGCCCCGATATTTACCGTTCTAATGCCGGCGGAAAGCGCGCGTTCCGGGGCCCCTATCCTGAATTCATAGTTTCTCTTGGCCCCGGAAATATGCACCTGACGGTATATCTGCTCATCATACACCTCCTGGTATATGACCAGCCCATCTACCCCTTCGCAGATGAGCTCGGCATACTCATCTGAGGTAAGTTCATACACCTCAATAGAGATCGAACTGAAATATTTGCTTAGTATGCGTACACAGGATCTTATATAGCTTACCGGAGCCTCCCTCCTCGAAGCCCCCGTAAGAACCAGAATACTGCGTAATCCTCCTGAGGATATGAACCGTGCTTCACGTTCCACTTCGTCAAGTGTAAGTGTTTTCCTTCCTATGCCGTTTCCTTTTTTAAATCCGCAGTATACGCATTCATTGTCGCAAAAATTGGAAAGATACATGGGGGTATATAGATGTACCACTCTGCCGAAATTACGCACTGTAAGTTCATGCGCCCGGAACACGGCTGCTTCTATCACCTCATCGTCGGAACTGCATAGTATGTCGGAAAACCCCTGCAGGTCGATGCCTTCCGCAGTCAAAGCCCGCATAGCGGCATCTTCGTCTGACCGCTTCAGGAATTTACCGGGAAGGCTATCCTTATTTTCAAGGTAAAATTGATAGAAGGTCTCATTTTTCTTCATCGGATATTTTCCTGAGGATCCCGGCAAAAGGAGAAGACGCTCTGGCAAGATCGACTTCACCAGACCCGCCGGCTAGATACGCCAGACGGCCGGACTTTACTGCCATGCTGAATGCTTTAGCCATCACAACGGGGTCTTTTGACGTGATAAGAGCCGTATTGGCCAGAACCGCCCCGGCCCCTATTTCCATACAACGTGCCGCATCGGACGGCTTTCCTATTCCGGCATCGACAATGACGGGCACATCCAGCTCTTTTATCATTACCCGTACCACCTCTTCGGTCCTGAACCCTCTGTTACTACCTAT
>CAYMBK010000182.1:0-6853 GCA_964388645.1 uncultured Planctomycetia bacterium
ATAATGTCATTACCTCCGTAAGCTTTGTTTCCATTATATCACTTAACGTTTCTGGTACGGCGCATGTAACAAGCCCGCTGCCGGACCTTAAAGCGCCCAGAGAACATAAGCACGCCGACCCCGTCATGCCCCGAGAACCGGCCACTACAAGCACTTTGCCGTAGTCGCCTTTGTGAGAATCTTCTTTGCGTGACCCTATTTGCATTACATGGGATTTAATCATTTTTCACCGCCATTGCGTTTGATGTAGCGACATCATCAGTATGCGACACGCTTACAAGAACGCGCGTCAAATTAAAATCCTCCATTATTTGCCTCGCCCTGCCGTACAACCGCACATACGGCTTCCCGTCGGGATGGTTAAGGATCTCTATTTCAGTCCAGTTAAGCCCTATTCTGGCCCCGTCAGGAAGAGCTTTTTTTACGGCTTCCTTAGCGGCAAATTTTCCCGCCATATGCGCGTGGAAAAATTTTTTGTTTTCGGCGTATTTTATCTCTTCGTCGGTAAATATCCGTCTAAGGAAACCATCTCCCCGTTCCTCCACAACAAGACGAAAGCGGTTTATATCCACTACATCGGTCCCTATGCCCTCCACACTCATCCGACCAACCTCTTCATTCTCGTGACGGCGGCTTTGATCCCCCAAAAAACCGAATTAGAAATAACAGAATGGCCTATGTTAAGTTCGTACATCCCCGGGATACGCGCTACGGGAACTACATTCTCATAGGTCAACCCGTGGCCGGACGCGACCTTAAGGCCCATTTCTATGCCCTTTTTGACCATTTCCGCTATATTCGCGATCTCATCACCGGCAGCCGTTCCGGTTAAAAATTCCTCCGCGTATCGCCCGGTATGGATCTCTACCATGCCCGCTCCCGATAAGACCGCCGCCTCTAACTGGCGTATTTCCGGGTCTATAAAAAGGCTTACCCCTATCCCATGATCTTTCAGCTTTTTTGTTATCTCTTTCACCTTTTGTACGTTACTTGCGACATCAAGGCCGCCCTCCGTGGTTATTTCCTTCCGGTTTTCCGGAACTATGGTCGCCTGATCGGGCCTTACCAGACAGGCTATATCCACTATTTCATCGTCAATGGACATTTCCATGTTCAAAGGAACTGTAACCTGCCCTTTTAGCATAAAAAGATCCTCGTCCTGTATGTGCCGTCTGTCTTTCCTGAGATGACACACTATGCTATCGCAGCCCGCGTCCACACACTCGAAAGCCGCCTTGATAGGATCCGGCTCTACTGTTTTTCTCACCTCACGCAATGTGGCTACGTGGTCTATGTTTATCCCTAATTTTGCCATTTTAATTTATCACCACAAGTTGCGTTCAACGAGAAGAACTATCCGTAGACTCTACCGGAAGATATACATCCACGACTTTATTGTCAAGATTTATGTATTTCACATCGGAACTTAACCCCAGCCTCAACTGCACGCTGGTCGTGTATTCTCTTACATCTATCCGGTCCGTTCTAAGTTCTTCAACCTGGTCTAACGCCACTTTTGGGCCGAAGATAGTCATTTTTTCGGGCTCGACCTTGACCTTGTCGAATAGCACGCGGTATCCTCTGGGAGGCCTACCGTAAAAAACCGGTTTTATGGGAACTTCTTTCAATGAAAAGTTAAAATCAGACAACATCTTTTCTGCGGATTCTCTCCTGTGCTGGTAAGGATCGCTGTTCATAAGGTCAAAAACGTAGAACCATGTGGCTACCGCGACCGCAAAGGTAACCACTTTTGCCCAGAAATTGTTCGTTATGATCCTTTTCATCGTCCTCTCTTCAATGTTATCCAAGATCCCGCCATATTCTTCATTATTGCCGGAATAGATGTCCTTTTTTCTTTGGGCATGTAAGCTTTTTCGATCATGCCCGCCAGGTTCTTGGGATCTATGTCCGTGGTTATCTTTCCGCCTGAAGCCACCGATATCTCCCCGGTCTCTTCGCTCACAACAACCACAATGGCATCGGTTTCCTCAGAAAGGCCCATAGCCGCGCGATGCCGCGTGCCCATAGACTTGGGAACATCGGGATTTTGTGTAAGCGGAAATAAACATGCCGCGGCTTCTATACGCTGGCGGGAAACTATGATCCCCCCGTCATGAAGCGGGGTGGTAACAGAAAAGATGGTGTTAATAAGTTCGCTGGTCACTTTAGCATCCACGCTTACACCGCTCTCGACATATCTCCTGAGCCCGGTTTCTTTCTCTATTGCCAAAAGCCCGCCTATTCTCCGTTTCGACATTATTGCGCAAGACTTGGCTATTTCTCCCATTATCTCTTTCTCTTCGGGGAAAATACCTAATCTGCCTAATTTAGCGAGGCCCCTCCTTATTTCAGGCTGAAAGATTATCAGAAAAGCCACAACTGAAATCGCCAAAAGCCTTGTCAGCATCCAGTTTATTATCACCAGGTTTAAACCCCTAGTGAGGAGAACCACAAAAGAGATGACTATTATTCCCTTAAGGACCTGTTCAGCGGCAGTACCCTTGAAAAGGATGTACACCATATAGTACATCCCCCATAAAAGGAGTATCTCAACAACCACTTCCCATCCCAGAAAAAAGACCATCACACTCCACCTTTTATTGCATCCGCCACCAGTGCCACGTCCCGCATTTCGGCGACGTCATGCACCCTAACTATATCCGCACCGTTGAGTATTGACGCGCATACGGCGGCAGACGTTCCGAATATCCTCTCCTCGGCGCGCTTGGCGGTTATTTCCCCAATAAAACTCTTCCGGGAAACACCCACCATTATAGGCCTTCTCAGCGCCTTGAAACAAGAAAGTTTTTTTAATATCTCGAGGTTGTGTTCCCGGGTTTTCCCAAACCCTATACCGGGGTCGACCATTATCATCTCGGGATCTATACCTGCCTTTTCGGCCGTTCTGATCGCCATCGATAAATACTCCATTATCTCCCGGATAATGTCATCGTAATGCGGTGCCGTCTGCATATTCCCCGGATCACCTTTCATGTGCATAAGACATACCGCGCCTTTGCCGGCGGCTATAACCCCCGGCATCCCGGCATCACCGTGAAGTCCGCTTATATCGTTAATTATCTCCGCTCCTTCCCCAAGCGCTATGCGGGCGACTTCGCTCTTACAGGTATCTACCGATATGACCGCCTTACACCTTTTTTTGACCTCACGCAGCACGGGAATAACCCTTTTTATCTCTTCCTTCTCGGGAACAGGCATAGCCCCGGGCCTCGATGACTCTCCGCCTATATCCAGAATGTCGGCCCCCTCCGACTCCAGCTCCATGGCTCTTTCAACAGCCCGGGTGGGATCCGCGTATAGCCCTCCGTCGCTAAAAGAATCGGGCGTAATGTTCAATATGCCCATTATACACGGACGCCTTGATAGCGGCAGCACATTATCCCTGAGACGAAGATCTTTTGAAATCATATCTGCCAGACCTCGGATTTGACTTCCGCTTTACACTCATCTCAAAGCGTCACACATCAAAGAGCGGCGGCCCATCTTTAATTAACGTCGCCGGAAGGCGCAAAGCCCAGAAGTTCCGCTACCTCATTTTCGTATAAAGTTTCTTTCTCAATAAGCTTTTCCGCCAAAAGGCCCAGCTTGTCCTTATTGGAAACAAGCTTCGCCATAGCTTCGCTATAACACCCGTCCACTATTAATTTAACTTCCTCGTCTATTACCTTCGCTGTTTCCTCGCTGTAATCCCTCTCTTCGGATATGTCTCTCCCGAGAAATATCTGCTCATGCCGCCTGCCGAAAGTAAGATGGCCCAGCCTCTCGCTCATACCGTATTGTGTTACCATGTCCCTGGCCAGCATAGTGGCCCTTTTTATGTCATCACGTGCCCCGTTGGAGACATCCCCAAAAGTTAACTCTTCACTGGCTCTTCCGCCCAGAAAACCTATTATTATGCCGCGGAATTTAGTTTTCATAAAGAAATCATGATCCTTTTTGGGCAGCTGTATCGTATAGCCTCCGGCCATCCCCCTGGATATAATAGTCACTTTGTGCAGCGGGTCGGCACCCTCGACCAGATACGACAGCAACGCGTGCCCGGCTTCATGATAAGCCGCGATTCTTTTGTCTTCATCACTTTTCTTTTTGGATTTTCTCTCGGGACCCGCTATTACCCTTTCCATCGCCTCCTGAAGTTCCTCCCTCCCCACCGCTTGTTTATTCCTCCGGGCACCAAGCAGCGCGGCCTCGTTTATAAGATTAGCAAGATCCGCCCCTGAAAACCCCGTAGTCTGCTTCGCTATCTTTTCAAGGTTAATGGTTTTTTCCATTTTGACTTCTCTGGCATGCACTTTCAAAACTTCTTCCCTGCCATGGATATCCGGAAGGCCCACTACAACCTGCCTGTCGAATCTTCCCGGCCTGAGAAGCGCGGGATCAAGAACGTCGGGCCTATTGGTGGCCGCGATAAGTATCACTCCCGCACCGGTATCAAACCCGTCCATTTCAGAAAGAAGAGCGTTAAGGGTCTGTTCCCTCTCGTCATGCCCCCCTCCTATCCCGGAAAATCTCTGCCTTCCAACGGCATCGATCTCGTCTATGAAGATAATGCATCCCTTCTGGCTGAGTTTAACCGATTTCTGCGCCTGCTCAAAAAGATCCCTTACCCTGGAGGCACCCACGCCTACGAACATTTCGACAAAATCCGATCCTGATAAACTGAAAAAAGGCACACCTGCCTCCCCTGCCACAGCCTTGGCAAGAAGCGTCTTTCCCGTTCCCGGAGGGCCCATTAAAAGAACGCCTTTCGGCATCTTTCCCCCAAGCCTCTGGAATTTCTTTGGATCCTTCAAGAATTCGATCACTTCCTTAAGCTCTTCTTTCGCTTCCTCTATCCCCGCGACCTGGTCAAAAGTGACCTTGATGCGGTCCTTTGCGGCAAGCTTCGCGCGTGACTTACCGAACGAAAGCATCCGGCCTCCTCCCGCGGAAGCACCTCTGTATATGAAAAACCACAGGAAGAATATAAAAAGCACCATCGGCCCCAGCGAGTAAAAAAGATTCGCGAGAAAAGTCTGGGGGGGCTTAATATCGAATTCCGGGATATTCTCTCTCATCATGGCCAGAAGAGTCTTATCTTCCTCGGGGATAATAACGGAAAAAGCCATCCCGTTGTTAAATTTTCCCGCCACCCTGTCCTGCACTTTGACGGCTGAAACGATCAACCCTGATCGGTCATTGCCCTTAACCGTTTCATAGAATTCCTTATATGTCATTGACTTGGAGGTTTGTTCAAAAGATGACATCACCCACTGAAAGATCGACAACACAGCCACTATGATAAATATCCAGGTTATAAGATTCTTTTCGGGGCCGGGTTTTTTATCTCCCGGAGACTTTGACACTCCTTTTTTCTCCTGCATCCCCCTGCTTTTCTTCTCCATAAAACTTTTCCCCTTTTCGAGTCCGTTACGATATGCGATATCTCAAATATGCACGTTATTCTAACACACGCCCACAAGGCGGTCAACTTGTGTTAAAAAAATCCCTTTGAATGTGCCGGGCAATGCACCCACCTGTCTCCCTCGACTCTCCCTATGCCTTTATGAAAGATATTTTCCCTCTACTTTTTATCACACGCACTTTTCCCGGAAGATCCAAAGAACGCCCCTTGGACTGGGTCCGGGCGAAGGCATCCATGATCATCCAGTGCCTGTAAGCCATTTTCTTTACGTTGCCGCCCGAAAAGCTGAAAAGCTCTTTGAATATTTCCCTGCGCACGGCCTGAGGCTGGGCAAGATATTCCTTTAATCTCACATGGCATGCAGATCCTGATAAGAAGACCGCCTTTCTGGCTTTCTCCTTCCTGGCCAACGATGAGAAAACCGTCTCTTCTCTGACAAAATCGGCAAGGTTGGAAAGAGAGGCTTTTAACGCGGGATTCATTTTCTCAAGAAAAGGCAATACTTCAGCCCGCACCCGGTTTCGGAGAAACTTGACATCATAGTTGGAACTGTCTTGTACGTACGCGGCGCCTATCGTTGAGATAAAGGCCATTATCTCTTTTTTGGAAGTCCTTATGAGAGGGCGTATCAGCCTTATCCCTTTCTCCTGCCTTACCGGCGGTATCCCGGCTAATCCATCTAACGAGACCCCTTTTATAAACCTCATGACAACTGTTTCCGACTGATCGTCTATAGTATGTCCGGTTGCGACCACGTTACAGCCTTTTTTTTCAGCGGCGCTTACAAGAAAATTATATCTTTTTTTTCTCAATTTTTCTTCCAGAGATATCTTACCGCCAAAAGCCTTGAACGGCCCCAATTTTTCCTGAACACACTCCAGCGAAAGCTCTCCTGCCAGATCCTTCACAAAACGGGATTCCTCGGCCGACTCTTTCCCTCTTACCCCATGGTCGAGATTGGCTATCAAAACCTCTATGCCCAGCTTGGAACGCAAAGCAAAAAGAACACGCAGTAAAGCTACGGAATCAGGCCCTCCTGAAACGGCCACAAGGACCCGATCGCCTTTCTCAAGCATGCCGTAATGAACAATAGTATCTCTTACCCGCTTCAAAAGATCCGCGGATGTTTTTTTACGCGCTTTTTCCATTCCTGCTTTTCCCGTTTTTCTTAAGGAGCTGCTGCTCATGGCCATAAACACAACCGCAGTATTCCTGGCGGTAAAGACCCAGCTCTTTAGCGAGAGTCGACGCCCTCTCTAGCCCTCCGCTTTTCTTGTAATCGTCAGAAATGAACCTGTCTCCCCCTACCTCACGGCCTATGCGGTTTATCACATCGGCGTCTTTCATGGGCCCCGAAGAGAGAGTCGTCGTAAAAAGATCATACATATGTTTACGCGCATACTCGCATGTCATTTCCATACGCATACG